>CAZNSB010000055.1:0-16192 GCA_964575155.1 uncultured Planctomycetaceae bacterium
ACCTGAACCCGTCCCTCGGGCGGAACGGCAAGCCGGAGAAGTTCACCGGCGAGGGCTCGGACATCATCGTCGCCGAGGCCCTGAAGTTCATCGCCCGCGCCGCCAAGGGCAAGACGCCCTTCCTGGCGGTGATCTGGTTCGGCAGCCCCCACGGCCCGCACCGCGCGCTGGAGAAGGACCGCGCCCCCTACGCCGACCAGCCCAAGCGAAGGCAGCACTACCTCGGCGAGCTCGCCGCCGTCGATCGGGGCATGGGCACGCTGCGGGCCGGCCTCCGCGACCTCGGCGTCGCCGACGACACCATGCTGTGGTTCACCAGCGACAACGGCTGCACCGCCGCCGGCTCGACCGCCGGCCTGAAGGGCCACAAGGGGAGCCTCTGGGAAGGCGGCCTCCGCGTGCCGGGCCTGCTGGAATGGCCGGCACGGGTCAAGAAGCCCTTCGCCACCGACGTCCCCTGCTGCACCAGCGACTACTACCCGACCGCTCTGGACCTGCTGGGCGTCAAGGTGCCCAATCAGCCCAGGCCCATCGACGGCATCAGCCTCATGCCCCTGATCGAAGGCAAGATGACCGAGCGCCCCAGGCCCATCGCCTTCGAGATCCGCTCCGGCCGAGGCCCCCAGGCCGCCTCGCGCTGGGCCGCCCTCACCGGCAACCGCTACAAGCTCCACAAGCTCAAGCCCCGCGCCCGCAGACGCCGCAAGGGCCGAAAGCCGCCCGCCGAGAAGGCCAGGTCCGCACCCGCCGAGCAGTGGCAGGTCCGCCTCTTCGACCTCGTCAAGGACCCCGCTGAGTCCAAGGACCTCTCCGGCGAAAAGCCCGACCTCGTCGCCGAGATGAAGGCCGCCCTGGAAACCTGGCAGACCTCCGTCACCAACAGCCTGGCCGGAAAGGACTATTCGTCGTGACGGGCGCAGGCAGAAGCCGGGGCGGCGTCCCGATTAACAGCATCGGGATTCTTCCCCGGCCTACTTTTTCAGGATGGCGTCGATGACCTGGTTGCGCCAGGCGTCCATCTGCTCGTACTGGGCCATTTCCGCGTAGAAGTCGGAGACGGTGTCTCGGCCGCGGCGGCTGCGGCGGGCGACGGCCTGCTTGAAGATGGGTGCGAGGAGCTTCTTGGCGGCGGCGGGGTCGCGTTTCTTGAGCAGGGCGATCCATCGGCGATCGTCCCAGCCCTCGCGGACGCCGATCATGAAGGGGGTGTGGACGGTGCCGAAGGGGGTGTACCAGCCGAAGCCCCAGTTGCGGCCGTCGGAGGTGTCGAAGCGCCGCATGGCGTCGTAGGCCCAGATCAGCGAGCCGACGTTGCCGTAGGCGGCGAAGTACCACCCGAAGACGAATCGCCCCCCGTGAGCGGCCGACTGGTCGCCGCAGCCGGAGTACTGCCAGAACTCCGTCCCGGAGGCGCGGACCTTCTCGCCCAGCTTGGTGTCCTCGTGGATGGCGTTGGTGCAGAAGACGTCGATGTCGTCCAGGAAGACCAGGCCCGGCTTGGCGTGGTGGATGTCTCCGCCGGTAAGGATGTTGCGGTGGCCCTTGCCGCCTTCTCGGATGAGGGCGCAGAGGTCCTTGAAGTGCGGCTTGATCCACTTTCCGGTGCCGATGATGGGGTGATAGGGGTTCTTGAACTTGTGGGACTGGACCCACTTGGCGGGCTCGTCGAAGGGGTGGATGATCAGCCGCTTGGGCCAGCCGGCCTTCTTGGCGTGGACGGCGAGCTGGCGGATGAGGCCGACGACCAGCGGGCGCAGCTCGGGGAGGACCTTCTCGGGCGCGGCGTTCGTCTTCTTGAGGAACTTCCGCCGCCCGCGGTGGACGTCGCCTTCCAGGGCGCGGTACAGGTCGCGCTCGAGGTTGACCGTGTCGGGGAAGCCGTACGGGTCCCCGCCCATGAACCAGAAGATGTGCGTCATGTTCAGCTT
Source organism: uncultured Planctomycetaceae bacterium (assembly GCA_964575155.1). GTDB lineage: Bacteria > Planctomycetota > Phycisphaerae > SM23-33 > SM23-33 > CAZNSB01. The sequence goes on from CAZNSB010000055.1 coordinate 1,929, forward strand.
CTTGGCGGCGTAGCCCATCCAGTCGTCGAGGTAGTACCAGTCGATCTGGAGCTTTCCGTCGACGACCTTCATCTTCGGCTGGGTGCCGCCGAACCAGACGTGCATGCCGGTGTGGTTGAACTCGGCGAGTGTCTGGAGGTCCTGGAGGGGCACCATGGCCATGCAGGCGCCCAGGTCCAGCCCGGCCTGCTGCATCGTCGGCAGCATCACGTCAACGACCTCGACCTCGAACGGCAGCACCGCAACGGGCTGGATGTCCTTCCGCGGCGGATCGTACAGCATGATGCTCACATCGCCCTTGTAGCGGCCCGGGCGGGTGGCCTTGCCGAGCGTCTTGATGGTGACCCAGAACAGGTGCGACCGCTGCGCGGGGATGTCCACGAGGTAGGTCGGCCACATGCGTTGGGGGTAAAGCCGATAGCCCTTGGGCCCGCTCCTCCCGCCGGTTTGCACCACCGAGTACTCCGCCGCGCGAACGCTGACCAGGCAGGACAGCTCGTCCGGCTGCTGGACTCTGACGCAGACCTTGCGGAGGTCCTTGCCGTTGGCATAGATGCCGAAAGCGGCGGTCTCGTATTCATTGCGGGCCATGCGGAGCTTGAGCGGGCCGCCGGCCTCGCCCTTCTGCGGCGCGGAGTTGGGGAAAATCTCCGTCAGGTAGGTCCGCGTGAACGGCACGACCGGGCGGTCCTTCCAGGCGGCCGGCAGCACGGGCGTCTGCTTCTTGCCCTTGCTGGCGGTCTTGCGCTTCTTGACTTGCGCTCTGGCGACCCACGCCCGCGTCTCGGCGTCGTACTGCCTGTGGGCCCAGGCCAGGTCCTTGCCCTTGAGTTCCCGTACCGCGATCGCCTCGACGGGCAGGTCCTTGTCGGAGCGGATGAGCAGCTCGGTGACGTCATCGTCGCCGATCCGCCGCATGATCAGGTCCCAGGAGAGGGGCACGTCGGCGGTCTTCCACTTCCCGTCGGCGAGCCCGCCGAAGCGGTGGATCTCGGAGGGCCCGTTGTAGCCGCCGACGCCGGCGTGGGCGTAGAAGAGCACCGGCTGCGTGACGGTGTCCTTGTAGGTGACCTTCAGCAGGTACGTGGTGCCCTCGGGCGGGCGTTTCGTCCTGCCCCACCAGATGGGCACGGTCAGCCTGGCCCGCTTGCCCGCCAGGGCGGGGCGGTATTCGCGCGGGCCGTCCTTGCCCGCCGGGCCGAAGCCGGCCAGGTCCTTCATCTCCGTCAGCTTCCAGGTCGGCAGCGGCCCCGCCTGTGCGCACCCGCCCGCCAGCAGCAGGACTGTCAGGGAAATTGTGACGAGCAGTCTCATGTTGGTTCTCCTTTGATGGGTGATTGAAGTTCCGTTGAGGTGCGGCAGTGTATCAGAGCGCGCCGAGCTTGTCACTTCCCATTGGCAGGGGTATAATCACAATGTGCCCTCCTGAAGCCCACGGAAGGTCTTCCGCGGGCTTTACCCGAACGGGGACGGTGATGCGCAAGAGGAGAACGGAGGTTCTCGTTCTGGTCCTGGGGGCGCTGGCGGCGCCGGCGCGGGCGGGGCCGCTCCAGAAGGGCGTCTCGCTGACGCTGTGGGGCGAGGACGTCAACCTCACCCAGTTGTCGTCCTCGCTGGCGAACATGGCGGCGGCGGGGGCCGACCACGTGGCCGTCAACGTCTGGTGGTTCCAGGAGGACATCAACTCGACGACGATCGCGGCGGACTTCACGAAGTACAGCGCCAGCGACGATTCGGTGCGGGCGGTGATCGACGCCGTCCACGCCGCGGGCATGAAGGTGCTGCTCAAGCCGCTGGTGGACCTGTCCAACGACCCGACGCACTGGCGGGGGCAGATCGTCGGCGGGGACACCTGGTTCACGGGCGCCGGCGGGTACGGGGACTTCATCAGCCACTTCGCCGGCATCGCCCAGGCCAAGAACGCCGAGATGTTCTGCGTGGGCACGGAGCTGGTGGCCACCACCGCCCAGGAGACGAACTGGCGGAGCCTGATCGCCGGCGTGAAGGCCAGCTACACCGGCGAGGTGACGTACGCGGCCAACCACGGCGGCTCGTCCGTCACGGCGGCGACCATCAACTGGTGGGACGCGGTCGATTACTTCGGGCTGGACGCCTATTACCCGCTGACCGGCAAGCTCGACCCGAGCCTCGCCGAGCTCCAGGCCGCCTGGGCCGCCAAGGCCGACCAGATCGGCTCCTGGCGGGCCGGCATCGACCCGACCAAGCCGGTGCTCTTCACCGAGGTGGGGTACCGGAGCTGGGACGGGGCCAACCGGGCGCCCTACGACGGCTCCGACAAGGGCGACGACGACGTGGACGAGCAAGAGCAGGCCGACTGCTACGAGGCGCTGTTCAGCGAGGTCTGGGAAGAGCACGACTGGCTGGAGGGCGTCTATTGGTGGAACTGGGAGGTGGACCCCGACCCGCTCTGGGAGGCCGACAACTGGTTCACCCCCCAGGGCAAACCGGCCGAGGACGTCATCGAAAAGTACTACGCCCCGCACCCCGGCGACGCCAACCGCGACGGGGAGGTGAACGTGCTGGACCTGACCGTGCTGGCCAACCACTTCGGCGATAGCCCCGCCACCTGGCGCGAGGCGAACTTCAACGCCGACGAGAAGGTGGACGTGCTGGACCTGACCGTCTTCGCCAACCGCTTCGGGTGGTCCGGCGGCGGCGGCCAGTGGACTCCCGAGCCGGGGGCCCTGTCGCTGCTTGTGCTGGGTGGGCTGGTGCTGATCCGCCGGCGTTCTCGGGGGCCCCAGTCGCGGCGTTCAGTACAGTGCCCCAGGGCCCGCCTGTTGAATCCGCTGGCTCTGTATGAAGATTTCCGTTGACGAAACTCGCATCCTCGGTTAAAACATGCAGTCTGGGGCCTGGGCCTTGAAGGTCTGATCCCCGGGGTGGACACTAGCTGGTTCGGCATGCCTTTCGAGGCAAAGGAGAAGCTATTCTCGCAAGGAGGTCGTCGGGTTGGTGCTGTCGAGGCCGCTGACTGGGCCATGACGGCGAAGTGACCACGAACTCTGCCCCCCAAGAAAGAGGGAGACACCGCCTACACACTGAGGGTTCCGCTGAAGCCCCGGCCGGGCCCGGGCTTGTTACTTGGCATTGGACCATCCAGCAGTGAGGAGTGGATCGACATGAAAGAGACAGTCTGCGCATCAAGGCACGTGGTGGTGGCGGCATGGGTATTGGGGGCGCTCGCGGGGGCCTCCGCCTTGGCCGACGAGTATTCCTGGAGCGCCTCGGGCGGCGGGGCGTTCGAGACGGCGGGCAACTGGAGCCCCACGACCGGCCCGCCGGGCTCGGCGGACAACGCCATCTTCGACCTCGGCAGCGGGGGGGGCTACACCGTCACGTTCAGCACGTCGCCGGCGAACACCCAGCTTTGGGTGAAGAACGACAACGTCACGCTGGACCTGGGCGGCGGGCAGTGGAGCCTGACCAGCGCCAGCCCCCGATCGGTGATCGTCGGCCAGGACGGCGGCGACAGCGGGCAGTTGCTCGTCACCAACGGCACGCTGGCGTCGGTGCAGGCGCTGATCGCCGTCGTCGGCTTAAGCACGGGGGAGGTGACGGTCGGCAGCGGCGGCGTGTGGAACATGTCGAGCGACGTCTGGGTGGGTCAGTCGGGCGCGGGCTCGCTGGTCGTCACCGGCGGGGGCAGCGTCGCCAGCACGCACGGGGTTCTCGGCGTGTTCCCGGACGGCACCGGCGCCGTCGTCGTCACCGGGACCAGTTCCCTCTGGCACTGCACGACCGTCCTCAAGGTGGGCGGCTCGGGTGAGGGCTCGGCGACGGTCTCGGCCGGCGGCGAGATCAGCATGGACCAGTACTGCACGATCGGGGACGGCGCGGGATCGACTGGGCAGATGACCGTGACCGGGGCGGACTCCCTGCTGGACGTGACGGGGAACCTGACCGTCGGCCAGAACGGCGCCGGCCGGCTGACCGTCGCGGACGGCGCGGCCGCCGAGGCCGACTTCGGCTACATCGGCTTTAATTCCGCCGCCAGCGGCGAGGCGATCATCACCGGCGCCGGTTCGGCCGTGACCCTGACCAACCTCTACGTCGGCGACAACGGGCAGGGGCGGCTGACGGTCTCGGCCGGCGGGTCGCTCGTCAACAACACCTGCTACATCGGCGACCACAGCGGCTCGTACGGCCAGGTCACCGTCAGCGGGGCACAATCCACCTGGACCACCGGCACCCTCCGCGTCGGAAGCGACGGCCACGGCGTCCTGACCGTCGCCGACGGCGCCCGCGTGACCAGCCCGGACACACGCATCGGGCGGAACGCCGGCTCGCGCGGCGAGGCGACCGTCACCGGCGCCGGCTCGCTGTGGGCGATCAGCGGCTGGCTGGGCGTCGGGTCGTACGGGGACGGAAGCGGCAGCCTGGTCATTGCCGACGGGGCGGACGTCACGGTGAGCAGCTACCTCCGGGTGGGGGAGTACAACCAGAGCAGCGGCGCGGTGAAGGTCACCGGCGCCGGCTCGACCTTGACCATCGCCGGCGAGATGAAGGTGGGCTGCGAGAACGACGCCACCGGCTCGCTGCGGATCGAGGCCGGCGGGGCCGTCTCCAACAGCGCCTCGAGCTTCATCGGCCGGCTGGTCGGCGCCGACGGGCAGGTCACCGTCACCGGGCCGCTATCCACCTGGACCTGCAACGGCAACATCTCGGTCGGCTACGGCGGCAGCGGGCTGCTGAAGGTCGCCGACGGCGGGACGGTCTGGGGCAACTGGGGCACGATCGGCTCTCAGTCCACCGCGCTGGGCCGGGTCGAGGTCTCCGGCGCGGGGGCCGTCTGGAACGTCAACGGCGAGTGCAACGTGGGCAGCCAGGGCGCCGCCACCGGCACCATCGCCAACGGCGGGCGCATCAACTGCGACTGGGGCTTCATCCGCAGGAACGCCGGCTCGGCCGGTGAGATGACCGTCACCGGAAGCGGCGCCCTCTGGCAGATCGCCAACGGCCTGACCGTCGGCAGCGCCGGGACCGGCACCCTCACCGTCGCCGCCGGCGCCACCGTCAACAGCCCGGGCGCGACGATCGGCTCGTCCAACACCGCCGTCGGCTACGCGGCCGTCACCGGGGCCGGATCGGCCTGGAACGTCGACGGCAGCTTGTCGGTCGGCAACAACAGCAGCGTCGCCACGTTGGCCGTCGCCGACGGCGGGCTGGTGTCGGTCACCAGCAACCTGCGGGTCCGCGCCGGCAGCACGCTCCGGATGGCCGGCGGGACCGTCCGGGCCAGTGCCTGCTCGCTCGAGGGCGGGACGGTGATCGGATCGGGCACCGTGGACGCCAGCGTCACCGGGGCCTCCACCATCGCCGCCGACGGCGGCAGGCTCGCCCTCGGCCACGGCGGCGGGGGGGCCGTCGCCTACAACGGAACCACCGAGGTCCACAACGACGCCGTCCTGGAGCTGCTGTGTGAGGGCCACTCCCTCCTCGGCCCGTCCACCACGATCACCAACGGCGTCCTCATCGCCCGAAACAACATCGGCCTGGACCCCGGCGACCACATCGCAGGCTACGGCGTCATCGTCGGGGCCGTGTCCGGCGGGGTCATGGACATCAACACGCCCACCGGGCGGGTCAACCTGACCACCGAGATGGACGTGGGCGACGAGGTGGCCAAGGTCTACTCCACCGGCACCGCCGACTTCGGCAGGCGGACGACGATGAACGGCGGGTGGATCCAGTCCGCCCAGCCCATCCGGTTTGGCCCCGACGACGTCCTGGCCGGCGGCGGGGACATCTGGGCCAACGTCATCCTCGACAGCGGCATCATCGACGCGGCCAGCCCCATCTACATCGCCGGGGCGGGCGCCGGCACCCTCTCCGGCTGTGGCGTTCTGGTCGGGTCGGTGGTCGCCAACCACATGGACATCAACAGCCCCACCGGCACCGTCAGCCTGACCGGCGAGCTGCACATCGGCGCCCGCACGGCCAAGGTCTATTCGGTCGGCGCCGCCGACCTCGGCAGCCTGACCACTCTGGACGGGGGCACCCTCGACGCCGACCACGGCGTCGTGCTGGCCAGCGCGCGGGAGATTCGCGGCAGCGGCATGGTCAACGCGGCCGTCGCGGCGGCGGGCGGGTCGAGGATCGCCGCCGAGGGCAGCCTGACCCTCGGCGACGCCGCCAGCCCGTCCGGGTTCGCCACGGCCGGCACGCTGGAGGTCGGCGCCCACACCGTCACCCTCCGCAGCCAGGGCCCCGCCGAGCTGGGGCCGTTGACGACCCTCCAGGGCGGCGCCCTGGCTGCCATCAACGGCGTGGCCCTGGGCGGCGGCGAGAAGCTCATCGGGCACGGCAGCGTCAACGCCGACGTGGCCTTGGCCAACGCACTCATCGCCGCCACCGGCGGCGCGGGCATCGACATCGTTGGTGCGCTGTCCGGCTACGGGATCACCATCGGCCCGGTGACCGCCACCAGCCTGCCCATCGCCTCGGCGCCCACCGGCAAGGTCGTCGTCAGCCAGCCGTTCGCCGTCGGCGCGTCGACCGCCAACGTCTACTCGAACGCCCCGGCCGATGTGCAGGCCGCCGTGACCCTGGGCGGCGGGACCATCCATACCACCTGCGGCGTGGCGCTGAACGGCGGCAGCCTGACCGGCTTTGGAACGGTCAACGCAGCGATCTCGGGAGGCTCGGGCATCACCGCCCGGGCCGGAAAGCTGACCGTCGGTGACGCCGCCAGCCCGGCCGGGTTCGACTTCACCGGCACGCTCAGCGTCCAGTCCAACGCCACCCTGGAGATCCTCGACGCCGACGCCGCCAGGCTGGGCGGGGCGACCGCGCTGGCCAACGGCGTGCTGATCGCCCGCAACGGCGTGGCCCCGGACCCGGCCGCCGGGCTCCAGGGCTACGGCGTGGTCGTGCTGCCCGGCCCGCTGCCCGCCGGCTGGCAGCTCGCCTCGCCAGACCCCTGGGAGTCGGTCAACCTGACCGTCCCGCTTGAGATCGGCGCCCAGATGGGCACCGTCTTCTCCGCCGCCCGGGCCGACCTGGCCGGAACGACCCTCGGCAGCGGGACCCTCGTCGCTTCCGCCGGCGTCCGCTTTGCCGGCGGGCACACCCTCAGCGGCCACGGCGCGGTCACCGGCGACGTGGCCCTCGACAGCGGGATCATTTCCGCCGGCTCGTCGATCGACATCTCCGGGAGTCTTTCCGGCTGCGGCGTGATCGTGGGGCAGGTCAACGCCGGCAGCTTCGACATCGCCAGCCCGGTCGGCAGCGTGAACCTCACCGGCGACCTGGACGTCGGGGGCGCGACGGCGACGATCTATTCGGCCGGCGTGGCCGCCCTCACGGGCGAGGTCACACTCACCGGCGGCGCGATCCACGCCGCCAACGGGCTGAGCCTCGGCGGCGGCGGGGGCGGCGGCCGCCTGTCGGGCTTCGGGACGGTCAACGCCGCCGTCCACGGCGGGGTGCATTCCCGGATCACCGCCAGCGGCGGCGGCCTGACCCTTGGCGAGGCCGCCAGCTACACCGGGTTCCGCACCGACGGCACCCTTGAAGTCGGAAGCCAGACCGTGACCCTGCGCTCCGCCGGGTTCGCCAACCTCGGGGCCGTCACCACCCTCGCCGGCGGGACCCTCTCGGCCGACAACGGCGTCGTGCTGGGCACGGGCGACAGCCTGGTCGGGGCCGGCAGCGTCAGCGCCCGGCTCTCGGCCGGGTTCGGCTCGACCATCGAGGCCACCGGCGGCCTCCAGCTCGGCGACGCCGGCGCGCTGGACGGGTTCTTCAGCGACGGGCAGATGCGCATTGGCCACCACGCCGTCACCCTCCGCGACGCCAACCGGGCCGTCCTCGGCGCGATGACGACCCTGGGCGATGCGGGCGGGTCCGGCACCCTCAGCGCCCCCAACGGGTCGCTGCTGGAGTTCGGCAAGAACCTCACCGGCCGCGGCGTGGTCGGCGGGGACTTCCTCACCAACGGTCACGTCCAGGGCCCGGTGGCCCCGGACGTGCTGGAGTTCGCCGGGCTGGTCAGCGGCGTGGGCAGCTTCGACGGAGAGATCCAGTTCTCCGGCGGGTACAGCCCCGGGCTGAGCCCGGCGGCGGTGGACTTCGGCGGGAGCGTGCGCTTCGGTCCCTCGGCCACCCTGTACATCGAGATCGGCGGCGAGGCTCCCGGAAGCCAGCACGACCGGCTCAACGTCGCCGGGCAGGTCAGCCCGGGCGGGACGCTGGACGTGACCCTGACCGACGGCTTCCTGCCTGAGCCCGGAGACGCCTTCACCATCATCGCCTGCGGCAGCCGCAGCGGCGAGTTCGCCGCGGCGACGGGCCTGGACGACCTGGGCGGCTACGCCGGGCTGGACTTCGAGTTGAGCTACGACCCCGACGCGGTGGAGCTGGCCGCCGTCGCCCACAAGGGCGACGCCAACCTGGACGCCCGGGTGGACGTGCGCGACCTGACCGTCTTCGCCAACAACTTCGGCAAGGCCGGCGTGAAGTGGCGCCAGGCCGACTTCAACCGCGACGGCATCGTGGACGTCCGCGACCTGACCATCTTCGCCAACAACTTCGGATGGTCCGGCACCGGCGGCGGGGCCGGCGGGCAGGTGCCCGAACCGGCCTGCGCCGCCCTTCTTGCGGTGGGTCTGTTGGCGCTGGTCCGCCGTCGGCGGACGCACCGGGGCATGTGACCCGCTGCGGCGGGCAGTTGCCTGCGGGCAGAGCCGAGCCGGCGTGGGTCGGGCAGGCCGGCCTCGGCGCGGCGGCCCTGCTGCGCCGCCGGGCGAATCGGCCTTGACGCGGGGGCGAATCGCGCTATAATACAGGGGCAAGAGAGGTTCTGATATCACTTCGCTTGGTTGAAGGCCGCCGCCTGGAGTGTTGGCCCAGGCGGGCATTGGCGGGCGCAGCCGGCGGCCGAGCCCGGCCGAGGGGCCGGGCTGCCCCCTCGGGTGCGTCGGCGGGCGAGAGGGTGAAAGGAGCGACGCTATGCACCGGGCCCATCCCATCCATCGAGTGGCTGTGTTCCTGCCGTGCGCGCTGGCGCTGGCGGGCGGCGCCGGCGAGGCCTTGGGGGCGGTGACCTACTGGAACGTCACCAGCGGGAACTGGTCCACGGGCACGAGCTGGACGGCCGGCGAGCCGACCGGGACCGACCAGGCCTACATCGGCGCCTTCCCCGGCGTCAGCAGCGGCACGGCCACCATCAATCAGTCGGGCGAGGTCTGTCAGTCGCTTTACGTCGGCAGTGCCGTCAGCGACAGCGGCACGGTCATCATGACGGCCGGGTCGCTCCAGGTGGGTATGTACGAGCACGTCGGCGCGTACGGCCGGGGGCACTTCGACCACAGCGGCGGGAGCCATTCAGCAGAGAACCTGTACCTCGGCGTCAACAGCAGCGCGGCCGGGACGTACGCGTTGAGCGGGGATGCCACGCTTTCCTGCGACCTCGCGGTGATCGGCGCGGGTGGGTCGGGGCTGATGACCCAGGACGGCTCCTCGCAGTACACGGGCACATCCTTGTTCCTCGGCTCGAACCCCGGCGGCAGCGCAGGGACCTACATCCTGAACGCCGGGACGCTGTCGGTGACCTGTCAACTGCTCGGCGTTTCCGGCAATGGGCGGCTCGAGCAATCCGGGGGCACGAACACGGCCGCCGACGTGACGCTGGGCGAGAACGCCTACTCCTGCGGCGAGTACGTTCTGACCGGCAGCGGCAGCCTCTCCGCCGACGACGTGGACGTGGGCAAGAGCGGGTCGGGCACCTTCACCCACGACGCCGGGAGCCACACGGTCGCTAACCAACTGTCTCTGGGTGCGTCCGGGGCCGGGGCAGGGACGTATCGGCTCAGCGGCACGGGCAGCCTGTCCGCCTACAGGGAGTTCGTCGGCCAGTGGGGCACGGGCGGGTTCGAGCAGTCCGGCGGGACGAACACGATCGGCTCCGGCGGCCGGCTGAGCCTCGGCGTCCAGTCCGGCGCCCAGGGCACCTACACCCTCACCGGCGGGAGCCTGTCCGGTCCCGTCGTCGAAGTGGGCTGCCTGGGCGCGGGCACGTTCGTTCACAGCGGCGGCACCCACACGCCGCGGGACCTCTTCGTCGGCTCCAGCGCCGGGTCGCAGGGCAGCTACGACCTCAGCGGCACCGGCACCGTGAACGCCACCGCGGTGCTTGTCGCCGATGCCGGCACCGGCGTCTTCAACCAGACCGGCGGCCGGAACAACGTGTCATCAGACCTTTACGTCGGATTCTTCTCGAGCGGCAACGGCAGCTACGAGCTGGCCGCCGGCACGCTGGCGAGCACGCACGTGTCCATCGGCCTTGAGGGCACCGGCTCGTTCCTCCAGACGGGCGGGACGCACACGGCTTACACGAACGTCCGGCTGGGGCTGAACACGGGCAGCGGCACGTACGACCTCCGCGGCGGGCTGCTGGACGTGCACATCCTCGACGTCGGCACCACCAGCACGGGCAATACCTTCCTCCACAGCGGCGGGACCAACGACGTCGACAGCCTCTACGTCGCCTCCGGCGCCGGCGCCGGCGGCCACTACAGCCTCAGCGGCACGGGCGTGGTGACGGCCGGGGTGGAGTACATCGGGCAGCAGGGCGCCGCTTACTTCGCCCAGTCCAGCGGCACCAACGCCGTGAGCGGCTGCGTCTGGCTGGGGCAGATGACCAGCGGGGACGGCACCTACAGCCTCACCGGCGGGTCGCTGTCCGCCTGGGAGCTGTACGTCGGAAACTCCGGGAAGGGCACCTTCAACCAGACCGGCGGCTCGGCCGCCTTCGGGGCCAGCATCTACGTGGGCACCCTCGCCGGCAGCAGCGGAACTGCCAATATCAGAGGCCAGTTTTCCGGGCAGACCCTCTACATCGGCCACTACGGCACCGGCTACGTCCAGCACTCCGGCGGGACGGTGAGCATCAATCTCCTCAACATCGCCAACGAGGCCGGCAGCTCCGGGCGGTACTGGCTGTGCGGGTCGGGCGTGCTGACGACGCCCAACGCCTACGTCGGCTACAAGGGCGCCGGCGAGCTGACGATCGACGGCACGATGACGATTGCCTCCGACCTGCTGATCGCGGCCATGCCCGGAAGCAGCGGGGTCTTGAACGTCTCCAGCGGGTCCTGCTCGGCCGGGGACGTCACCAACAACGGGTCGATCGATCAGGTTGGCGGGTCGCTCTCGGCGACCAGTCTGGACAACAACGCCGGCGCGTCGCTGACCGTCGGCGGCACCGGCTGGCTCCAGGTGGACACCGTCCGCAACTACGCCGCCGCCGTCCAGCAGGGCAACAGCAGCATCCGCGGCAAGATCGCCCAGCAGGGCGTCTTCTACAATTACGGCGTGCTCACCCAGGACGGTGGGGCGTTCCACGACCGGCTGGTGAACACGGGGACGTACACGTACAACGACGGCAGCTTCGGCGGCCTGCTGGAGAACTGGGGGGGCTTCAGCTTCGCCAAGGCCTTCACCGCCGGTGCGGGGCTGACCAGCTACGTTCCGTTGAGCACGGCCAACGGGAAGGGCATCACCGCCAACGGCGCGGGGCTGACCAACTACGCCACGCTGACGATCGTCCCCGGCGGGGACCTCGCCGGGACCGGGGTGACCAACGAATACGGCGCCCAGCTCACCGGGGCCGGCACCATCGCCACCAACCTGACCAACAACGGCACGCTGACGCCGGCCGGCATGTTCATCGTCACCGGGCAGCTCACCAACGCCGGTGAGATTGCCATTCAGCCGCTCAAGGGCGTCCGCGCCGACGCCGGGCTGACCAACCAGGCGGGCGGGCGGATCAGCGGCTGCGGCGGACTGTTCGCCGACGTCACCAACAACGGCGGGCTCATCCACGCCGACGGGGACTCGGCCCTGAGCCTGGCCGGCATGTCCGGCGGGAACGTCGGCGGCGGGGAGCTCCGCGTCGCCGACGGCAGCACCCTCCAGATCGGCGGGGCCTTCGCCAGCAGCGGGTGGATCAAGCTGAGCGGCGCGGGCGCCATCCTCGCCAGCGGCACGATCGCCAACACCGGCGCGATCATCGGCGCCGGGCGGGTCACCGGCGGCGTCCTCAACAGCGGCGTCCTCCGCGCCGACGGCGGGCCGCTCACCCTCGGCGGGGCCGGGTGCGGGAACACCTCGGCCGGGCAGATCGAGGTCCCCGGCGGCACGGGCGTCACCTTCACCCAGGGCCTGGCCGCCAGCAGCGGCGGCATCTACCTCGGCGGCGGCACCTTCGACGCCAACGGCCACGACATGACATCCAGCGGGCAGATCACCGGCCACGGAACCTTCCGCGCCGGCACGCTCACCAACACCGGCGTCGTGGGCGTCGGCGTCGGCGACCTCGAGGTCCTCGCCAACGTCGTCAACTCCGGCACCGTCGGAGTCCAGGCCGGCTCCAGGGCCGTCTTCTTCGGCGACGTCAGCGGACCCGGCAGCTTCGCCGGCACCGGCACCGTCATGTTCCTGGCCAACTACAGCCCCGGCGCCAGTCCGGGCAAGGTGGCCTTCGGCGGCGACGTGGTCTTTGGCGCGGCCGCCTCGCTGGCCGCGGAGATCGGCGGCAACGCCGCCGGGGCGGAATACGACCAGATCAACATCGCCGGGCGGGCGAGCCCGGACGGTGCCCTGGATGTGGTTCTGATCGACGGCTTCCTTCCCGAGCCCAACGACGTCTTCCAGATCATCACCTGCGGCAGCCGCGGGGGCGAGTTTGCCTCCGCCACCGGCCTGGACGACCTGGGCGGCTACGCCGGGCTGGACTTCGAGCTGGTGTACGAAGCGGATGGCGTGGAGCTTCTGGCCTCCGCCCACAAGGGCGACGCAAACCTGGACGCGAGGGTGGACGTGCTGGACCTGGCCCGGCTGGCGAACAAGTTCGGCAAGGCGCCGGCGAAGTGGCGGGACGCGAACTTCAACGGCGACGATAAGGTGGACGTGCTGGACCTGGCCATCTTCGCCAACCACTTCGGCTGGTCCGGCGGCGGCGGCGGGGCCGAGGCGCCCGTCCCCGAGCCGGCCACGCTGGCGCTGCTGGCGTTGGCTTCCCTGGCGTTGGCTCGGGGAAGGCGGGCATGATTGCTGACCCAGGAAGCGCAGCGGGGCAGGGACCGGCTTTCATTTGCCGAGGGCGCCGTTTGCCGCATCGAGGAACTTGCGGCATGTGAGGCATTCCAGTGCGTGCCGCCGATTCGACGGTCTCGCGGCGGGGCAAGGTTCACCGGCGGCAATCTCCCGGATCCGTGAACTGCGGGGCAGATGTCCCGCGAGGGACTGCTGAATCGCAAGAAATTTCCGGCAAAAGGTTGCACCGGGGGCGGGACCGCGCTACGATTGTCAAGGCCCACGGAGGTGGCTGCCTCGTCACGTTTTCGTAAGGCTTTCGTCAATTCTTTCGTTTTCGGCGCCACAGGAGCGCCAAGGCAAAGTGAAGGAGGACATGGTCATGTCACGAAAGCGATCTGCCCCACTGTCTGACGGCCGGCGGAACCAGTCCGTCCATTCTCATGCCGCGGCGGAGCCGACGCGGCCGATCTTGGAGAATCTGGAGGGTCGGCTGCTGCTGTCGGTGAGCCCGTTGGGGGTGGCCAACTGGGTGGAGCAGGGCCCCGGGCCGGTCGACGTAACGGCCCTCCGCCAGGACGGCGGCGCGATCGAGGCGATTGCCGCCCACCCGACCGACCCGGACATCCTCTTCGTCGGGAGCGTCAACGGGGGCATGTGGCGGACGGCCGACGCCACCAGCGCCGCCCCGACGTGGACGCCGCTGACCGACCAGATCCCCTCGCTGTCGATCAGCGCCATCGCCTACAGCCCGCTGGACGCGACGTACAACACCCTGTATGCCGGCTTCGGGCGGCGCAGCGCCGGGGGCTGGGACGGCGGGCCGAACCCCGGTCTGCTGCGGACCAGTGACGGCGGCGACACCTGGGCCCTGGTCGGGCAGGCGGACCTTCTCGGGCGGGATATCCGCAGCGTCGTGCCCACGGCCATCGGCACCTCGCTGGCCGACCAGGTGGTCCTGGTGGCCTCGCCGGACGGAGGCGTGTATCGCAGCGCCGACGGGGGCATGTCGTTCACGCAGATTTCCGGCTCGGACGGCTCATCCGACGGGCTGGACAACGACGCTGACGGGACGGTGGACGAGGCCGGCGAGCTGAACCTGCCGGCCGGCGACGCCATGCACCTGGTGGCCGATCCGGGCAACACCATGCGCTTCTACGCCGCCATTCCCGCGGAGGGGATCTTCCGCAGCGACGATGGCGGCG
>CAZNSB010000056.1:0-16124 GCA_964575155.1 uncultured Planctomycetaceae bacterium
CCTTGTAAAACAACAACCGGGCCTCGCAATCACCGCCCAAACTGTCGAAGATGGGCTTGACGGCCTTGTACCGCCGCAGGCTGATGAAGCTGTCGGAGCCGGGCTTGAAAGTCTTCCACGGCCTCTTGGCCTTGAGGTGCCAGCGGGTGTAGATTTGCTGCGGCGACCAGATGTAGCCGACCAGCCCCTCGCCCTCGTGCCCGCGCATGGCGGTGGGACCGATCTTCCAGGTCGTCCTCGGGTCGCCCTTGAAGCGCGGGGTGTAGGGGATCTCGACCTTCCGGCGCGACCGGCGCATCCAGAAGCAGAGGGTCCCCCTCTTGTAGTAGATGTTGTTGAGCGTCTCATAGGCGAACTTGGACCAGCGGTGCCGGGGGTACGGCAGGCCGTTCATGCCGAAGACGGCCCGGCCCTTGACGCCGCCGGCGTGGTACCAGATGCCCTCTTCCCAGAACCTCTTGAATCCGGCGCAGGCGTCAAAGTGATGGTACTCGCCCGGGGCGGCGTCGCCGCAGGAGTAGTACGCCAGCAGGCCGTCGGCGTTGAGGGGCTTCTTGTCCAGCTTCGCCCGGTCGCGGACGATCGTCGTCTTGAGCCTCTGGGGGAAATGGACGGGCTCGCCGGCCGCGACGGTGACCTCCGGGCGGACGGTCTGCTCCTTGCCCCACGCGGTGCACTTGACGGTGAAGACCAGCCGTTGCGATTCGCCAGGCGAGAGGGTGAAGTCGGTCTTCTGCGGCGACGCGACCAGGCCCTCGGGGAGGCCCTCGAAGCTCACCGTGCCCTTGCAGGCGGCCTTGGCTTTCGAGAGGTGAATCAGGAAGACCTGGGTGTCGTCCTTTCGCAGCGGAATCCGCGGGACGGGGTCCATGTCCACGTCCAGCCCGTAAGACCGCAGGCACACGAGAAGGCAAGCCAGAAGCCCGAATGCACTCAGGAGATACCTCATGGAACGCCTCCAGTTGTCGTGGGGGACGGCCCGTCCCGTCCCTGCGGCCTCAGCCTCATCTTCATCGCGTCGCTTCATGCCCGCAACCGTCTCGGCCGGCTTCTCCTTGATTGTACGCGCCGAGAAGCGCTCAAGAAAGCACCCGCTGTTCCCGGCGGGCGAGCCCGGTTAGAATGGGCCGGACGGCCGAAGATCTCAGCGGCGATCCCTGCGGAATCCGACAGGCAAGACCGATCCGAACGCCTTCGCTCACTGGATCGCCGTGGGCGGCAGCAGGGGCGTTCTCGGGAGAAGCGGCAGTGAAACGAGCCGGCGTGCTGGTCATGACGTTGCTGGCTGCGGGGCAGGGATGCGCTGCGCCACCCGGCAAGGTGGGCATGTTCAAGCGGGCCGGGGAGCTCAAGGGCCTCAAGTTCGGCCTGTTCGTCGCCTGGTCGCTCAGCACGTTCTCGGACAAGGAGTGGACCCGCGGGGTGGAGGATGCCTCCTTTTTCAAGCCGACCGGAATGGACACCGACCAGTGGGCCCGCGTGGCCAGGGACGCCGGGATGGGCTACGTCCTCTTCCTCACCAAGCACCATGACGGTTTCTGCCTGTGGGACACGAAGACGACCGACTTCAAGGTGACCAAGAGCCCGCTGGGGGAGGACGTGCTGGCGGCCGTGCGCAAATCGTGCGACAAGTATGGCCTCAGGCTGGCGCTGTACTTCTCCGAGGGCGACTGGACCTGGCCGAGGAGCAGGAATCCCGAGAGGAAGAAGGCTCAGATCAAGGAGCTGTGCACGGGCTACGGCCGGATCGAGTTTTTCTGGATGGACCACGCCCAGGGCAACGGCGGGCTGAGCCACAAGGCCACGGCCGAATGGGTGAAGCGATTCCAGCCGGGATGCTTCGTCGGGTTCAATCACGGGCAGGTGGCGGGCGACCTTCGGCCGGGGGAGCTGGGCCTTCCCCGGGCGCCGGAGAGTACGCGAATGTACCGGCATGCGGCGAAGCTGGGCACCCGGTACTTGGTCACCGAGTTCTGCCGGCCCATCCTGGGGGGAATGGGGCGCTGGTTCTACACGAACCCGGAGAACGACGACCGCTGCCTCCCGGCCAAGACTTTGTATGAGCAGTACGCCGGGGTGGTGAGGCACGGTTGCATCTTCTCGCTGGACGTAGGCCCGGACCGCAGCGGCCGGCTGCGGAAGATCGACGTCGAGACCCTCAAGAAGGTTGGCCAGATGGTCCGGGACCCGCCGCCGACGTCGCTGGCGCTGGGCAGGCCCGCCAGGGCGTCGAGCGTTTTTCCCCGGCCGGGATACGGGCCGGAAAAGGCCTTCGACGGCTACGAGAACACGCGCTGGGGCGCGGGCACTGACGCCCGCAGCGGCTGGCTCGAAGTCGACTTGGGCAAGCCGCGGACCTTCCGCCGGGCTGCCCTCTTCGAGGGCCGCTGGAACCGCGTGCAGGAGTTCCAGCTCCAGTACAGGGACGGCGAGACCTGGCGGACCTTTGCGAAGGGGACGAAGATGGGCGACCTCAAGCTGGAGTTCGAGCCCGTGACCGCCCGCCACGTCCGCCTGAACATCCTCAAGGCCACCCGCATACCGACGATCCCGGAGTTTCACCTGTACGCCGGAGACCGGCGGCCCTGAAGGGACGGGCGGTCGGCCGGCGGGCCCGCAGGCGGTCCGGTCATCGGGGGCCTTCCCGGCGCCCGTGCCGGCGGTAGTAATGGAGCCCCTCGATCAGGGCCTTGATGTTCTCCCGATTCGTCCGCGGGGTGATGCTGCTGCTGGCTCCGAGCATCAGCCCCACGTCGGGCCCGTTGTCCACCAGCCACTTCAGTTGGTCCGCCACGTCCCGGCGGGAGCCGAAGGGCAGCGTCGTGGTGACGGAGACGCCGGCGATGATAAACAACGGCCCGCCGTTGCGGTCCTTCATCCGGCAGATTCGCGGGTAGTCCATGCCATCCTCGTACTGGAAGCCCTGGAACCCGCCGATGCCCGCCTCGATCAGCCGGGGAACCATCGCCATCAGGTTCCCGTCGCAGTGCCAGATCAGGCGGATGCCGGCGTCGAGAAAAGGCCGGATCGACCGGGCGAAGTGAGGAAACCAGATCGCGTCCAGCGAGCGGACGTCCACCAGCGTCCCCCGCGAATCGGCCATGTCGTGATCCAGCCGGAGCAGCCGGGGCAGCCCGCCCTCGATCATCGCCCTGGCCGCAAGGCGATTCTCCAGCACCGCCAGGTCAGCCTGCTGGGCGAAATCCCGCTCCATCACCTCCGGAAACAATGCGTAGGCCATGAAGTAGTCTGCATACCCGTAGGTGCCGTAACGCAGGCCGGGGAAGCTCTGGAAGCCTTTCCCGTAGGGCCCCTTGAGCAGGTCCGGCCCGAAGAGCTCCTGAACGGCGGCCTCGGCGGCGATGCGGTCGGCGATGCCCGACGGGTCATCCGGGTCGAGGGTCCTGATCCGGTCGGCACGCCGGGGAAACACCACGCTTTCCATGTGCTCGACGACGGCCTCGGGCGAGTCGATGCGGATGCCGTCCAGGACGACCGCCTCCGCCCCGGTGGTGGCGGTCCGGGGCGTGGCCGAGTGGTAGCCCTCCTGCCCCATCGTGAGCGGGTTGGTGGGGATGAACTGATCGATGAAGCAGGCACCCGCCAGCTTCTGGAACTCCAAATAGACCGTCTCCGGGGCCGCCGCGAAATCGCCCGGCGCGTGCCCCGTCATCTCCTCCATGAAGGGGACGTCCATGACAAACAGGAAGGTGGCCGGGATCCCCTTTCTCGGCAGCATGGCGATGGTGTCCCAGGCCAGTTGGGCCCGCTCGCCCCATGCCGATGCCGGCAATCTTCCGCTGCCCTGCATGGCCTGCCTCCGCCGTCACTTCCCCGGCGGCGCCGGGACCCGCAACCCGGTCCCCACGGGGGTGCCTTCGGCGAACACCACGGCGTCGATGTGGAACGCCTCCGGCCGGAGGCATCGGAGGCGCAGCTTGTGCCGGCCTCTTGACAGCGCGCCGACGGCGGCGACGGCGGAGTTGAAGTTCCGCCACCCGCTGGTATTGGGCAGCTCGACCCGGACGCCCTTGCCGCCGTCAACGGCCACAGAGACGGCCGTGTCCCGCACGTGCCCGTACCGGATCAGAAGCCGGGCGTCGCCCAGGTCGCGCGGGAGCGTGAAGGAAGCAGTGAACTGACAGTCCTGCGGCTTCGTCTCCGGGGCCACGCGCAGGAACTTCCCGCCGGAAGCCCGCCGGCCCGTCCTGACGTCGGCCTGCTGGCATTTTTCGGCGGACTCGGCCTCGACGACGGCGTCGGCGCGGCCCCAGGAGTCCGGATCGCTCCCGATGAAGCTCATCGAACGCGTCGGGGCCAGGCGGAAGCGCGCCCCCCCGCCAATCCAGGCGTAGAAGCCCCACGTGCTCCAGCCGTACGTCTTCACCACAAGCGTGTTGCGGCCCTCGCCCAGGTAAACGCGCTTCCTCGTTTCGTCGGGCTCGCACTTTCCGTCCCGGCGCCCTCGGAGATCCGCGAACACGGTGCGGCCGTTCAAGATAACCCGGCAGGCGTTGGACGAGCCGAAAAGCAGCTCGGTGTAGAGGCTCTCGGGGCAGATGATGTCCACGGCCGCAAAGGTCGCCTTGTCCATCGGCTTGCCGGCGAGCTTGGTCAGGTTTACGAAGCCGCCGGCCTCGGCTTCGATAGTGGTCCACGGGTACGATTTGCCGGCGAGCACCAGCGGCTTCTCGGCGTCGAGATCGTACTCCGGGCCGATCGTCTTGCGCAGGACCGACCCCCGGCCGCCGGGGATCGGCGAGAGCACCGTCCAGCGTCGGATGAACCGGGCCGGGGCGAACTTGGCGGGCCCGGCGAGCTGAACGTCGATAACGGTCGCCACGGGGTCGATCTTGAAGTCGTCCGGGAAGCTGACCATCACGTCGTCTCCCCGGCGCTGGACTTGGAGCTTCCGGCCGGTCGCGAGGACATTTGCGGAGTTGACCTGGGTGAGGAGGTCTTCCAGCGCAATCGGGCGGGATACGTCGTGATGGTCGTCGAAGACGTGGAGATAGATGTGGCCTTGCTTTGCCGTGGCCCGCCCCCACGGCGTCACCCGCAGCGGCGAACGCCCGCAGCCGTAGATCGACTCGCCGTTGGCCTTCAGCCAGTCGCCGATCTCCTTCATTCGCTCGACCGTCGCCGGATCGAAGCTGCCCTTGGCGTTCAGCGGAAAGGCCAGCAGCAGGTTCCCGTTCCTGCTCACACAGGAGATCAGCAGGCGGATGAGCGTTCGCAGCGACCGGCAGGGGGTCTGGGTGTAGAACCACCCGCCGGTGGCCCGCATGCAGGTTTCCCAAGGCCGGCCAATGTCCCTTTCGGGGATGCGGTTTTCCGGCGTGACGAAATCCGCCCGCTCGAGGTCGGCCCACCGGTCGTTGAGCAGGACGTGCGGCTGTTTCTTTCGGGCGAGGGCGTGCAATCGGTCGGCGGCCCATTTCTTCTTGTCGGTGCGCTTCCAGGCGTCGATCCAGAGGACGTCGATCCTGCCGTAGTTGCTGAGCAGCTCTTCGGCCTGGGCGAGGTAGAAGTCGATGAACTTCGGCCAGAGGGGATTGCCCTCGGCTTCGGACTTGCCGCCGCGGCGCTGGTTGAGCCCGGGCTTCTCCCTGGGCACGCCGGTGTATTCGGTCCGGTGCCAGTCCCAGGCCGAGAAGTACAGCCCCATGCGGAGCCCTTCGCCGCGGATGGCCTCGGCGAGCGGCTTGAGGACGTCCTTGCCGTAGGCGCTCCTGGCGATGTTGAGGTCGGTCTGTTTCGTGTCCCACAGGCTGAAGCCCCCGTGGTGCTTGGCCGTGAAAACGACGTACTTCGCCCCCGAGGCCTTGACCTGCCGGGCGATCTTCGCCGCGTCAAACCCGGTCGGGTTGAAGCTCCTGGCCATGGCCTCGTACTCTTCCCAGGAGAGCTTCCCCCAGGCGATGTTCCAGCCGTCATCGCCCAGTTGCTTCTGGGAAGAGGACGTCCAGCAGAGGAACATCCCGAAGCGGGCGTCCTGCCACCACTTGATGCGCCGGGCGCGGTCGGCGTCGGCGGCCTGTTCGGGGATCGGGTCCCCGGCCATGCCCTCCGCGTCGCTGCGCTGCCCCGCACCGGCCGGGGACAGCACGATCAACAGCCCCATGATCGTGACGAAGCCACGCTTGCGATAGCGCCTTGCGAAACCCATCATGCTCTCCTTCAGGCCGAGGCGGCGCGAATGCGGCGACGTCTTCGGTCGGCCGACCTTGGCCTGTTCTCCGTCGCCGGCGGGTCCGGCACAGTCCAAGAGCTGTTTCAGAACCCAATACTTTTGGCTGACGGGTGGCACGGCTTGCCTGCCAAGCCGTGTTCCCACAATACTGGTTGCGAGCAACCAGTGCCACCCGAAAACTCGGGTTCTGAAACAGGTTCTCACCCGAAATCAGCCCGGGCTTGGGACGTTCGCAGCGGTCTTCTTTCGCGGGCGAGCTCCCGGGGCCGACAGCCGCGGGCCGGCCGGCCCGCACCCGGGACGCCACGCCGAGGCCCCAGTAGACCACGGCCCTCCCGGTGACGCAAGCGGTTGCCTGGCGGGCTCCGCGGCGCGAGGGGGCTTGCACTGGCGGGGCGGAAGTGGCATCATCGTACCTGGAGGGCCGGCCGGCAGATCGGCTGGCGCCGTGTCGAGGACGACCGGCGATGCCGGTTCCGGCCGTCCGGGAGGCGAGAGTGTGCAAGTGACGTGTAGGAAAGCGGTTGCGTGTGTGATGGCCCTGGCGGCCGCGGCGGTGATCGGGCCCCCGCCGGCACCGGCCCAGGAGAGCCGGCCTGCGACCGCCCCCGCCAGCCCGGACCGGTCGAAGTGGTGGCGGGAGGCGAGGTTCGGCATGTTCCTGTGCTGGGGGCCGTGCGCGCAGCTCAAGACCGGGTGGGGCGGGTGGGACCTGGTCAAGGGCGTTGACTGGAAGACGTACGACGCCCAGGCCAAGACGTTCCGTCCCACGCAGTACGATCCTGCCAAGATCGCCAGGCTCGTCAGGCAGATGGGCGCGAGGTACGTCGTCTTCACGGCCAAGCACCACGGCGGCTTCAGCATGTGGGATACGAAACAGACCGACTACAACGTCATGAACACGCCCTGCGGCAAGGACGTCCTGAAGATGCAGTGTGACGCCCTGCGCGCGGAGGGCATTCGGGTCGGCGTCTACTTCTCCAAGATCGACTGGCATCGCTTCGAGTTCGCCGGCGTCCCCAGGGACGCCCCGGACCTGGCCAAGCGGATCTGGGGCAAGACCGCCGAAATGGGCAACCCGCACTGGCCGAAGTTCCTCGACTACTACTTCGCCCAGATCGAGGAGCTGCTGAAGAGCTACGGCAAGGTGGACGTCTTCTGGCTCGATGGCTGGCGGCGGCACGAAAAGATGTGGGCGCCCGAGAGGTTCCTCAAGATCGTTCGGGCAAGCCAGCCGGAAATGCTCCTCAACGACCGCTGGGGGGACCCCGCCCGGGCAGACTTTCTCACACCGGAGAGCCGCATTCCCCAGAAGGACTACGGCCGGCCTTGGGAAAGCTGCATCACCAGCAACGGTTCGTGGTACTACAAGCCGGGGGGGTACCGCTCGAGGCGGGCCCTGGTCCGCACGCTCATCGAGTGCGTGGCCAAGAACGGGAACCTGCTGCTGAACTTCGCCTTGAACGGGCAGGGCACGTTCGACCAGGACGCCCTCGAGCGGATGAAGGGCATCGGGGAGTGGATGGCGGGGAACGGGGAATCGATCTACGGCTGCGGGCGCTCGCCCCTGCGATCGGCGCCCTGGGGCCGGGCCACCGCCAGAAAGGGCCACATGTACCTCCACCTCTTCGCCGAGCGATGCGACCCGGCCGGGCCGCTGCTCATCGAGGGCGTGGAATCGAAGGTGCTCTCGGCGAAGGTCCTGGCCACGGGGCAGGCCGTCGCCGTCGCGCGCAGACAGGCCGACCTCGTCCTGACGCTGCCAAAGGAGTTCAAGGTCGATCCCGTCGCCAGCGTGATCGACCTGTCCGTGGAAGAGCCGGTGAGGATGGCGAGGGACTTCATCCGCCAGTGGACGGTCCTGACGCCCCTTCCCGGGCACACGCGCCGCGGGGCCACGTATGGGAAAGTGCTCGGCCCGGAGGGAAAGCTGGACGCGGCGGCGCCGGTGAAGTTCGAGGGGAAGTCCTACCGGTGGCGAGAGGTCCGGGCATCGGCCGACGGGTACGTGGACCTGTCGGCGGTTTCCGGGGAAAGGGGCGCCGTGACGTTCGCCGCGGTGGACGTCATCAGCGAAAGGGACGTCCGGACGAAGCTGCTGTGGGGCTCGTCGGACCGCTGCACGCTGTATCTCAACGGCTCGGAGGTGGCGCGGACCTGGCCGGACAATCCCGCCCGCCCCGACGCCGACCGCGCCGACGTCAGCCTCCCGACCGGCCGGAGCACTCTCGTCGCCAAGGTCTACAACTACGGCGGCGGCCCGTTCGGCTTCTACGCCTGGCTGGCAGGGGGGCGGCGCGTCGGCCTGGAATTCGAGCCGACGCGCTCCATGGCCTTCGTGGGGGCCTCCCCCGCGACGTGGCGGCACGCGGCCAAGGCCTTCGTCATCGAGGCCGAGACCGCAAAGCTGCTGGAAGGGACCGAGGTTCTCGGCCACAGGAACCACGGGCACTCGGGCGATGACGCCGTCCGCATGCGGCCGGTCAAGCCCTTCGAGTCCGGCGGCTTCATCGCCTCGGTCGAGGTCGAGAAGGAATTGAAGGACGCCTGCGCGCTGGTCCGTTACGGGCACGTCGAGGACACGGAGATCGCCATCGTCATGGACGGCGGCAGGGCGGTGAAAGTGAAACTCCCGAAGACGGGCGGCTGGCGGACCTACCGGTCGGCGCTGGCGCGGTTCGGCGCGGTGCCCGCCGGCAAGCACGAGTTCCACGTCTACACCACGCGGGACACCGGCGCCTATCACCTCGACGCCGTCCTGGTGGCCGAGGGAACACCCTTCGGCGGCAGCCTGCGGGTGCCCCCCGCCCCCGCTACGAGCCCAGGTACTCCATGAACTTCCCGTATTCCGCCTCCGGAACGCGGAACCAATGCGCCTCAGCCGGAAACGCCCCCGTCCTGACCTCCTCGGCCGCCTGCTTCAGCGCCTCCACGCACACCGGCCAAAGGTGCACGTACCTCTTGGAATACTTCGTCTGGAGCGTCTTCTGAAGGCCCAGCGCGTCCACCAGCACGACGAACTGCCCGTCCGTGCCCGCTCCGCTGCCGATGCCGAAGACGGGGATCTTGACCCTGCCGGCGATCTCCGCCGCCACCTTCGCCGGCACGCACTCCATTTCGATCGCGCAGGCCCCGAGCCGTTCCAGCTCGATGCACTCGTTATAGAGATCGGCGGCCTCCTCGAAGGTCTTTCCGAAGACCCTGAAGCCGCCCCGCTTGTAGATCAGTTGCGGCAGCAGCCCCACGTGCCCGACAAAGGGGATGCCGGCGTCGATGATGCTCTTCGCCCGGTCGCGCAGCGGACCCGGCGCCTGCGCCTTGACGCAGTGGGCCCCGGCCTTGATGAGCGTGATGGCGTTTCTGACGGCCTGTTCGTTCGACACGTGGAAGCTGCCGTAGGGAAGGGACACGTACAGCACGGCCCGCTTCACCGCCGGCGCGACCTTCTTTGTCAGGGACAGCATGTCCTCCATGGAGGCCCCGAGGGCGTGGGGCTGCCCGCCGAGCATCATCGCCGCCGTGCCCCCGCCGATGACGACCACGTCGGCGGCGGCCTCTTCGGCCATCCGGGTGCTGTTATAGTCCCAGGGGGCGGCCAGGACGATCTTCCGGCCGCGGGCCTTCATCGCCTTCAGGTCGGTCACGTAGAGTTGCCGAGCCGACTTCTTCTCTTCGCCCATGGGCGTGCTCCTGTCCGGCCGTCGGCCGCCCGGCCCGCGCCGCCGGGGGGCTATTCGTACATGGCCATGACGTTCTCGAGGGGGGTGTCTCGGGTCAGCAGGTGCGACGGGCCCAGCAGCACGCCGCCTTCGCCGTCGAACAGCTCCTTGACCCGCCGGACCTCCGCCCGGACCTGCTCCGGCGTGCCGTGTGGAAGCAGCTTCTGCACGTCCATCCCGCCGTGGAAACAGACGTGCCTGCCGAACTCGCGCTTCAGGTCCTCCCAGACCATCCGCCGGGCGCTGGTCTGGATGGGATCGAGGATGTCGATCCCGATGTCGATCAGGTCGCCGATCACCTCGAACAGGTTCCCGCAGCAATGGAAGTAGACCATCAGCCCGTATCCCTTGGCGTCCTCGATGATCCTCTTGTACCAGCCCTTGAAGTACTCCCGCCAGGTGTCCGGGGGCATGAACATGTTCTCCTGCATGGCGAAGTCGTCCCACATGCCGAACAGCTCGATGCGGGGCCCGATGGCGGCCAGGTTGGCCCGGTTCAGCTCCACGCAGGCCTCCCCGACCCGATCGATCACGGCGTGCGCCAGCTTCGGATCGACCGCCATGTCCAGCAGCAGCCTCTGCATCCCCCGAACGAAGCTGGAGACCACGAAGATCGTGTCCTGGAAGTAGGTGCTGGTGAGCTGCCCGTCCAGCCTGCAGATGTCCTCGACCGGCACGTAGTCCGGCCCGGCGTCGGCATCCTTGGGGTACCAGGCCGGTCCCCGCCGGGAACAGAGGGTCCTGTACTGCCCGAAATCGAACCAGTCCGGGGCGGGAAACCGGTGCCTGGCGACGTCCGCGACGGTTTCGGCGGCCCCCAGGGGCGGGTCCCGGAAGAAATCGTACTCCAGGAACCGGCCCTGGTCGTCGTAGACGTACCTGGTCTTTATGCCGAAGGTGAAGAAGAACAGGTCGTCGTAATCGCAGTCGAATTCCGGGCCGACGTACTTGGGAATGTAGCAGTACAGATCGTTGATGGACGGGCCGCCGGAGAAGAAGTCGGCCCCCAGGCTCTGAATGATGGCCTCGTCCCAGTCCTCCCCGCCGATGCCGAAGTGGTCGATGACCTTCTGGTTGACGATCTCGTCGGCCCGGTAGAACACCGGGACCCTTTCCACCGCTTTGCGTCGGATGGAGTCCAGGACCAGCGCCTTCTGCTCAGCGTTCATTCTCTCGGCCTTTCCCGATCGGGCCAGAAGGGAGCCGGCCCCGCAGCGGACGACGCCCAGCTCCTCTCGCCTGAGAGCCTTCGCCCGGGGTGCAGGTTCCTTTCAAGGCCGACCCTGGAGCCGCAGGCTGCCGCCCAGCGGCGTGCCCTCGGCGAAGACCAGCGCCTCCAGGTGGTACGCCCCGGTCCGGGCGGTCGTGTACACGTGGAGGGGGTACTCCCCGGCGGGCAGCGGACCGAAGGGCGCCAGCGTCGTCTTGTACGCGCGCCACCCGCCGGTCTTGGGCAGCTTGACCTTGACGGGCTTTCGGCCGGCGACGGCGACGGCGATCTCCGTGTCGCGGATGTGCCCGTACCGGACGAGCACGTAGGCGTTCTCGAGTTTCTTGGCAACGTTAACGGTGGCGATGAAGCCGGTGGCCTCGGCCGGCTCCCGCGGCCTCATGCGGCAGCCCTTCAGTCCGGGCGTCCCCGGCAGCGGGTCGGTGCCGGGCAGCAGCCTGGCCTTGTCGGCCTCGATGACCGCCGCGGCGTTCTGCCACGAAGCCGGATCGGCCCCGACGAAGGCCACGGACCTTGTCGGCTCGAAGCGGAGCTGCTTTCCGCCGGCCACCCACGCGTAGAAGCCCCAGGGCCCGCTTCGGCCGAGGGACTTGACCACCAGCGTGCTGCGCCCTTTGGGCAGCGTGATGCGGACCTTGTCGGCATCCGGGGCGGGGGGCGTCGCGCCGCGGGTGCTCAACACCTTCGTCCCGTTGAGATAGACGGCGGCGTTGGCGGTGGCGGACAAGAGCAACTGGGTGGCGAAGTCCCGCTTGCAGACGACGTCCGTCGCCGCAAAGGTCGTCCCGTAGGCCTTGGGGGAAAAGGCCTTCAGGTCCACGTACCCGCCGGCGCCGGCGCGGACCGTCTCCCAGGGGTAGGACTTTTTCCCGAATTTCACCGGCACCGCGGCGTCGAGCCTGCCCTCCGGGCCCACCGGCTTGTGGAAGCTGCGCCCGGGCAGGGGGGTCAGGACCGTCCACTGGCGGATGAAGTCCCTGGCGGCGACGTGGACGGGCTCGGCGACGCGGAGGTCGATCACCGTGGCAATGGGGTCGATCCGGTGGCCTTTCGGAAGCGTGAGCACCACGTCGGGGCCCTCGGGGCGGACCCGGACCTTCCCGCCGCTGCCGAGAACGTCGGCCGAGAGCACCTTCGATTCCAGGCCTTCCACGAAGATCGGGGCGGAGGCGCTGTGAAGCTCGCCGAAGACGTGGAGGTAGATGTGGCCCTTCTTGTACGTGGCGCTGCCCCACGGCGTCGCCCGCAGCGGCGCCGCCCCGCACCCATAGATGGAATCGCCCTTGCCCTTCAGCCAGCCGCCGATCTCCTGCATCCGCTCAACCGCTTCGTCGTCAAAGGTGCCCTTCTCGCTCAGCGGGAAATTCAGCAGCAGGTTCCCGTTCCTGGAAACGCAGCGAATCAGCATGCGGATGTGGTCGCGGGGGGGGCGATACGGCGTCTTCGTGTAGAACCATCCGCCGTTGGCGCGGTAGCACGTTTCCCACGGCCGGCCGATGTCCTTGCCGGGGACGTGGTTCTCGGCGGTGATGACGTCTGCCCGCTCGAGGTCCGCCCAGCGGTCGTTGAGGATCAGGTTCGGCTGTTTCTTGCGGACGAGTTTCCACAGGCGTTTGGAGGCCCACTTGTCCGGGTCGTGCTTCTTCCAGGCGTCGATCCAGAGGACGTCGATCTTGCCGTAGTTGCTGAGCAGCTCCTCGGCCTGGGCGAGGTAGAAGTCGAGGAACTTCGGCCAGAGGGGGTTTCCCTCGGCGGCGGAGACCCCGCCGCGCTGCCGGCCGAGGTTGGGGGCCTCCTTGGGCACGCCGCGGTATTCCTTCCGGCTCCAGTCCCAGGCGGAGAAGTACAGCCCCACGCGGAGGCCCTCGCCCCGCAGGGCCTCGCACAGGCCCTTGAGCACGTCCTTGCCGTGGGTGGCGACGATGTTGAAGTCCGTCTGCTTCGTGCCCCACATGCTGAAGCCGGCGTGGTGCTTGGCGGTGAAGACCACGTACCTCGCCCCGGAAGACTTGATCTGCCTGGCGATCCTGGCCGGGTCGAACCGGCTGGGCTGGAACTCCCGGGCCATCGCCTCGTAGTCCTTCCAGGAGATCCGATTCCAGGCGATGTTCCACCCGTCATCGCCCAGCCCCCGCTGGGCCGCCGGCGAGAAGCACAGGAACGTCCCGAACCGCGCCTCCCGCCACCACTTGATGCGATCGGCTCGGCCGGGGTCGCGCTTCTCCCGGCGCATGGTCTCGGCCGCCATGCCCTCGGCGTCGGAGCGGCCCTCGGCGTGGGCTGCCTTGGCGGCGGCCCTCGGCGCTGGTGATTGCGGTGCGGGGGCGGGCGGCTCGGCGGACGCCATCGAGAGGACCGTAAGCCCGATCAGGGCCGCGAAGGCCGCGCAGCAAACGTTTGCGAAACCGAACATCCGGCGTCTCCTTGTCCTCACCATCGCCTGGACGGTCTCACCGTTCGGACCTGATGTGCCACCAGGATAGCACCTTGGCGGGACCTTTTCCACCGGCTCCCGGTGCTCTGTTACTCGTGCTCGGGTGCGTGCCAGGGCTGGTCGGAGCGAACTGCGGTTCCTGACGACAAGGTGGAGCGCCTCGTGTGGGCGGTCTTTCGTGCAGGTTGCGCGTCCCAGGCAGACCGTCCCAGCAACAGGCCACGCGGCCGGTTCGGATGAAGCCTCGACCGGCTTCTATGACTCGCCCTCGAGGAAGGCCGCTATCCCCCTGGCCGCCGTATACCCATTGGCGATGGCGTGGATCACGTCAGGCCCCTCGATCAGGTCGCCGCCGACGAAGAGCCACGGGACGCTGCTCTGGAACTGCTCGGACACCTTGATCCGGCGGCCGTCTTTCTCGAGCTTCTCGTCGAGCTCTTCGGGGACGTACGAGAGGTCCGGCGCCTGGCCGATCGCCTCGATGACCATATCCGCTTCGAAGAACCGCCTGTTGTCCCGATTGAACTCGGGGTTGAACCGGCCCTGCTCGTCGAAGACGCGGGTGCATTCCACCGTGTGGAGCCCCTTGATCTCTCCGGCGTCTATCTCGATCCTGTCCGGACCCCTGGAGGGGCAGATCGCTATGCCCTCCTCCCGGGCCTCGTCGATCTCTTCGGTGGTGGCGGGCATGATGTCCTCGGACTCCAGGCAGCAGCAGGTCAGGTCAACATTCGCATATCTCTGCATCTGGAGCCGCGCCATGCTGCGGGCGATGTCCATCGCGACGTCGCCGCCGCCGATCACCACGATCTTCTTCCCGACCGTCACCTCCTTGCCCTCGGTGATGTCGCCCAGGAGGTCGATGGCCTGGAACACGCGGCCGTGGTCTGTGCCCTCGACCTTGGTGCTCCGCCCCACGTGGAACCCGGTGGCGAGGAAGAGCGCGTCGAAATCCCTATGGAGCTCATCGAGGGTGACCTGCTCGCCGACGCGGGTATTGCATCTGATCTCGACGCCCACGGACTGGATGTAGCCGATGTCCTTGTCCAGCGCGCCATAGGCGAGGCGATACTCGGGGATGCCGTAGCGCATGATCCCACCCGGCCTCGGCCGGGCCTCGAAGACCGTGGCGGGATACCCGGCGACGGCGAGATAGTACGCGCAGCTCAGGCCGGCGGGCCCGGCGCCCACGATCGCGACCTTCTTCCGCGTGGCCTGGTCGGCCCCGGCCCCCAGAACCTGCTGGAGCGTTTCTGCGGGGACACGGTCGGCGGCAAACCGCTTGAGCCAGCGGATCGCCACGGGCTGCCCCCGCCGGCCGATGCCGCAGGCCTCCTCACACTTGTGCGTGCAGATTCGCCCGCAGATGCTCGGCAAGGGGTTCTTCTCGTAGAAGACCCTGACGGCCGCGGCGTCGTCGCCTGCCCAGATCGCGCGGATGTAATCCGAGATCCCCATGTGGGCGGGGCAGGCGTCCTCGCACAGGCCGCACTCCAGGCACCTCGAGGCCTCCCGCCGCGCCTGCTCTTCGGAGAATCCCTTCACGATCTCGACAAAAGAGCTCTTCCGCTCTGCCGCCGGCACGACCTGCATCGAGACGCGCTCGAAATCGACGAGCGAGTAGTCCATTTCGGATACGAAGCCCGCGTTGTCGCCCAGCCGGTGTGCCAGGGAGGCCTTCATGATGGAGTACTCGCCCGCGGGGACGAAGGCCTCGCTGCCGGACGCCTCGGTGTCCGGCACGTAGGCCCCGAAGCTCTCGGGGCTGGGGGCGATGTGGATGTAGTCCTTCGCCAAAGCCAGGCTCCCCGGCGGGCAGACGTCCACGCACAGGCCGCAGAAGCAGCACCGCCCGTAGTCCACCTGGGGCAGCTCGTTCTTCTTTCCCGGCACGGGCTGGACGTCGGGCTGCTCGATCATCGTGATCGCCTGGTTGGGGCAGATGTCGGCGCAGTTCCCGCAGCCCGTGCACGAGGCCCGGTCGTTGAGGTGCAGGCCGCGGCACCGCTCGGCCGTCGGCTTCTGCTCGAAGGGGAAGCAGAACGTGTGCGGCTTGCGGAAGAGGTACTTCAGCGCCGCGAACGGGCGGAAGATGCTCTTTTTCTCAGTGATCACCTTGTGTTCGCTCCGTATCGCGCGCTCACCGGTCCACCTCCGGCGCGGCGATGTTGAGACTCAGCATGATATGCCCGACGTCGGAGAGGCTCGCCCCCTCGAGGAGTTTCTCGAGCATCAGGATCGCCGCCGGATAGGACGGCCCCCTCACGAACGCCCTCCTGGGCTTGTCGGTTCCGTCCGAGACCATGTACATGCCGTCCTCGCCCCTGGCCGACTCTATCTTCACGTAGGTCTCGCCGGGGGGAACCAACCACTTGAACGGGTTCGGCGTCTTCGCCCAGGCGGGCCCGCCGGGCATCTTGGCCAGGGCCTGCCGGATGATCGCGATGCTCTGCGCCATCTCCAGGCGGATGAGCACCGCGCGCGAGTAGGAGTCGCCGTCGTCCATCGTCGGGATCTCGAAATCGAGATCGGCGTACGCGGCGTACG
>CAZNSB010000057.1:0-16047 GCA_964575155.1 uncultured Planctomycetaceae bacterium
CCTCGGCCCGGGGGGCGTTGGCCCACAGGGTGAGGGCGTCCACGGCGGCGATGAGGACCGGGGGGAAGCTGTCGTGCTGCGGGTTGGCGTAGTTGCCCGTGCCGTAGCGGGGATGGTTGCCCACGAAGGTCGCCTCGATGTGGGCCAGGCCGACACGGACGACCCGCTCCAGCAGCGGGTGTGGGAAGCGGACGTCCGTGGGCAGGCTGACGGCCTCGGCCAGGCCGCCGATCCGCTCGGGATCGAACGCCGGCTCATCTCGCAGGGGCTCGGCGCAGGCGGCGACGCGTCGGGGCAGGTCTTCGCCGCAGCCCAGCAGCGGCTGGCGGAAGGGGTCTTCCCCGGCCTCGACCCACGGGGAGGGGTCCTGGCTCATTCGACGGCCTCCCCGGCTCGGCCTCGGCGGCTTGGGTTCTCCACGGGTCCGGTCGTCGCTGCCAAGCCCGCCCCGGCGCCGTCGAAGAGGCGGGCGAGCTCGCCCCGCATCCTCGCCGCCGCGTCCCCGGCGGCCGCGTCGCCCAGGGCGTTGCGCATCTCGCCGGGGTCGTTCGCCAGGTCGTAGAGCTGCTCCCTGCCGGCGCCCTCGTCGTAGAGCACGTACTTGACCCCGTCGCCCACGACGCCCCGGCCGATCTCGCTCTCCAGAGGCAAGACGGTCCGCCAGGACTTCGGCTCGGCGCCCTCGGCCAGCGCGCGGAGGCTTCGCCCGGCCAGGCCGCCCGGCGGCTGGACGCCGGCGTAGTCGCAGATCGTGGGCAGCAGGTCCAAGCCGTTGGACACCAGGTGCCGGCCGTCCACGCGCGGCGCGGGTATCGCCGCCGGCAGGCTCAGGATCAGGGGGATTCGGCAGGGCTGCTCGTACAGGGCGGTCTTGTGCTCCA
Organism: uncultured Planctomycetaceae bacterium; assembly: GCA_964575155.1. Classification (GTDB taxonomy): domain Bacteria; phylum Planctomycetota; class Phycisphaerae; order SM23-33; family SM23-33; genus CAZNSB01. Next base: position 882 of record CAZNSB010000057.1, read on the forward strand.
TCCGGTGCGCGGAGTCCATGTCCCCGTGGTCGCTCGTGAAGAGGACGACCGTGCGGTCCTGCCGGCCGCTGGCCCGCAGGGCGCCCAGCACGCGGGCGATCTGCGCGTCGACGAACTCCGTGAGGCGGGCGTAGGCCCATCGGTGCTCCCGCCATCGCCGGGGCGACCACTCCCGCCGGGCCTTCATGCGGAACGGCCGCTGCTCGAGCAGCGCGGCGATCGCCTCCGGCTCGTCGGCCTGGGGCTCGAAGTTCGGCGGCACCGGCGGGCAGTGACGGGCGAAGAACTCCTCCTCGCCCATCCCCGCCGGGCGGGCCAGGGCGCGGTCCAGGGCCCGGCATTCGACGCCGGCGTTGGCGATCAGGCGCCGCTCCCCGCCGTTGCGATGGGAGTCGCGGATGGCCATGTAGCATATGTCGTGGGGGTTGATGAACGACGCGACCAGCAGGAACGGCCTGTCGCGGCCTCGCCGGACGTACTCGGCGCACGTCTCGGCCAGGGCCTCGCGCTCGTCCGTCTCGATGTACTCGAACCCCAGGTCGCCCGGCGTGAGCTTCGGCAGGTGGACCTTGCCCGCGTAGGCGGCGTCGTAGCCCGCCTGGCGGACCAGCCAGCCCAGGCCCGTGCCCTTGACGGCCTCCGGCACCGCGCCGAGGTGCGCCGATTCGTTGCTCCGCAGCCCGATCTCGCTGGGCATCCTGCCCGTCATCAGGCTGAAACGCGACGGCACGCACACCGGGTCGGTGCAGTAGGCCCTCTCGAAGCGGACGCCCGACGCCGCCAGGGAGTCCATCGCCGCCGTGCGGACGTGCCGGTTGCCCGCACAGCTCATCATCGAGGCGCTCTGCTGGTCCGTGATGATCAGGATGATGTCGGGTCTGGATGAAGACACGGCCAGCTCCTCTCGACCTGCCGCCCGGCCGGCGCACGGCCCCGGGGCGCGGAATGGCCCGCCGCGTCGGCTCCGGCCGCCCGGGACGTCCCGCTCGTCTACCCGCCCCCGGCCCCGCCTGCAAGGGCTATTGCCCCGTCCGTCTCCGGCCGGCAGCCCGGGGCGCCCTCCCGATCAGCCGCACCGGGACTCTGCCGCCGCCTGCCAGCTCCCCCCCGGCAAACCCGCCCAGGCTGAGCAAGGTGCGAAGAATGGGATGATGTGCCCCGGTATCCTGTATTCCCCGGGCCAGGAGATACGCAAACGCGTGAACATCGTTGCCAACGGGGACGTCAGCACCAAGGTCCTCTACGCCATCAGCAGCAAGGGATGGCTCGCAGGCCGGGTGGTCCAGCCAGCGCTCAGCAAGGCCACGCCGGCCATCCTCGAGGTCGTGGCCAGGGCCCCGGCACAGGCCGGCACCTACCGACAGGACCTCAGCATCGCGACCGGAGGGGAGAAGAAGCCCACGGTCTGCCTGCCTGTGGTCCTGTCAGTCTCGGCCTCGGCTTCAGTCTCGCCGCAGGAAGTGGACTTCGGGCGGTTCATCGGAGGCGCGGCTGCGGCCCGCGAGGTCCGCCTGAAGTTGGGCGAGGGGCTCCGACTCAAGGCGGCAACAGCTCGTCCCGACGTTCTGGACATCAGGCCCGGCCTAGTTGACGTTCAGGGCGCCCTGCCGATTCGCCTGGCGCCCAAGCCCGGCGCTGCGTACGGCCCGCTGAGAGGCCAACTGCGTCTTCAGATCGATGGCCGGGAGAAGTGCACCCTCACCGTCCCCTTCGCCGGCTACGTCGCGGACAAACCGCCCAGCTAGCCAGCCACCAGGCCCGCCCTCACCCCGGCCGCGGGCGGCGTGCGAGGGATTTCGCGGATGTAGATGTTCCTGAACCACAGCTTGCTGCCGTGGGCCTGGAGCTCGATCTGGCCCGTCGGGTAGATGGGCTTGTTGCGCTCCCAGTAGTTCTCCATCACGCAGTCGTCCACGGTCAGCTTGCCGTTGGTCCACACCGTCACCCGCTGGCCGACCATCTTGATGTAGAAGGTGTTCCACTCCCCGGGCGGGTTGTCGGCGGCCACCAGGGGCTTCCGGCCGGGCCCGCGGTTGTTCTGGAGCTGCCCGGAGGGCTTGCCCTTGGCCCAGATGCCCACCTGCGGGCTGCCGCGAAGATAAATGCCGCTGTCGCCGCCCTTGGGGCACTTCCAGTCGATCAGCAGCTCGAAGTCGGCGTAGTCCTTCACCGTGCAGAGGTGGCTGCCCCTGCCGCCGAAGGTCAGCACGCCGTCAACGACGCTCCAGTGGGCGCGCATCTTCTTGTCGGCCCGCTCCTGGGCCTTGGCGAGCTGCTCGGGCGTCATCTTCGCCCGGCTCTTCGGGCTGCCCACCAGCCCCTTCCACCCGGCCAGGTCCTTGCCGTTGAACAGCGGCACCCACCCCTCGCCGACGGGCTTGAGGACCGAGGCCGGGCGAGTCCGTGTCGTCGGCCCCGCCGCGGGCTTGTCCTTTGGCGCCGCGACCGCCAGGGCGATCAGCACCGAGACCCCGGCCGCGATGATTCCGTGTTTCATTGCCTTTGTCCTTTCCTCAGGCGCCGACACCCCTTGAACCCGCTCCGTCGCGCAAAGTGTTGGCGGCCGCGTTGACGGCGACGAGCCGCTGCGTTCTAATCCGGGCGCGGCCTGCGTCGCCGATGCAACGCCCCGGCCCGCGGTTTGTGCCGACAAGCACGTGGTTCGGAAAGGAGCAGCGATGCGAGTTCGCGTCTTTGCCTTGTTCGCCCTGGCGGGGGCTCTTTCGGCTGGCGCGGCGCCGCCGAGAAAGCAGACGGTGATGCTGCGGATGTCCGACGGGGTGAGGCTGGCCACGGACGTGTACCTCCCGGGCGGCAAAGGCCCGTTCCCCGTCATCCTCTCCCGGACGCCGTACAACAAGAACCGGGGCCGACCGGCGAGGTTCCTTCGCCAGGGCTGCGCCGTGGTCCGGCAGGACATGCGAGGCCGGTTCGGCTCGGGCGGCGAGAACCTCCCTTTCATCGGCTGCGGGTGGGCAGATCATCCAGACGGCGCCGAGACGGTGGCGTGGATCGCGCGGCAGCGATGGTGCAACGGCAAGATCGGCACGTTCGGGGGCTCGGCCGGCGGCATCACCCAGAATCTGCTCGCCGGCGCCGCCCCCAAGGGCCTCACCTGCCAGTACATCACCGTCGCCGCCGCCAGCCTGTATCACCACGCCGCCTACGTCGGCGGGGCCCTGCGGCAGAGCCAGGTGGTCGGCTGGCTGAGGCAGAACCGCTTCAGTCCCAAGGCCCTTCAACTCTACGCGGCGCATCCGAGCTACGACGAGTTCTGGCGGAAGTTTGATTCGACGGCCAAGGCCGGCGTGATGACGGCCCCGGCCGTGCACGTCGGCGGGTGGTTCGACACCTTCAGCCAGGGCACGGTCGACGCCTTCGTCAGCCGGCAGACACGCGGCGGGCGCGGTGCCAAGGGAACGCAGAAGCTGGTCATGGGCCCGTGGGCCCACGGCAGCAACCCGTTCGGCAAGGTGGGGGAGCTGAAGTTCCCCGCTGGCGCGGTCCCGCTGAAGTACAGCCCCGTCCACTGGTTCGCCCGCCACCTGACGGGCCTGGAGAAGCTTTCCGGCGAGCTTCCGGCCGTCGCGTACTACGTCATGGGCGACAGCAGCGGGGACGCCAGGAAGAACCCCGGCAACGAATGGCGCTACGCCGACGCCTGGCCGATCCCCTGCGACCAGACGCCGTATTACCTTCACGCCGGCGGCGGCCTGCTGCCCGAGAAACCGGCCGTCGCCGACGGCAAGCCCACGCGCGCCGAGTACACCTTCGACCCCGCCGACCCGTGCCCGACCGTGGGCGGGTGCAACCTCAACCTGCCGAAAGGGCCGATGAACCAGAACCGCATCGAAGCCCGCAAGGACGTCGTCTGCTTCACCACCCCGCCGCTGAAAAGACCTCTGGAGGTCACCGGCAACGTCGTGGCCAAGCTGTTCGTGTCCTCCTCGGCCGTGGACACCGACCTGTCGGTCCGACTCTGCGACGTCTACCCGCACGGCGCGAGCTACCTGATGGCCGAAGGGATGCTCCGCCTGCGCTACCGCGACGGCTTCGAGGAGCCCGAGCCGCTGACGCCGAATGAGACCTATGAGGTCACCGTGACGTGCTGGCCGACGAGCATCGTCTTCAACACCGGCCACCGCATCCGCGTGACGATCACCAGCTCCAACCACCCGCGCTTCGACGTGAACCCCGGCACGGGCAGGGGCTGGAAAGCGGGCTACAAGAGCGTCAAGCAGACCAACCGCATCTATTGCGACGGAGCCGCGGCCTCTTGCCTGATCCTGCCGGTGGTCCCTTCCCGATGATCCCGAACACGCCGGGCTTCGCAAGATAGCCCGTCGTCGCGAAGAAGTGTGGTCTTACGCGGCAGGTTTACACCTGATCAACTACCTAACCGCTTCCACATACAGAGAGATCTTAGGATGTGTATTGTCAAAGAGCGCAGTATTCCTAAGAACGGGGCAGAAGCTCTGACCGTATCCGGATAAGTATATCTCGTTGAACCCCGCTGCCTTGAGCATACGGCACGCCTTGTTCCAATTCCACCAGTTCAAATGGAGCCCGGGATACTTCCTTTGAATTTCAATAGGACATCTTGAGGTGCAATAATTCAGTGCGTCTTCATAGTCCATCTCATCAAATATCTTCCTCAGCTCTTCGTCATGTATTCTTTCTTTCGCGCCGTCACTGTGCAAGATCGAGACACTTGCAGCAAAATGGACCAGGAATATCTGTCCTGTCGAGGCCTCATTCAATGGTTTATTGTATTTTACCTTCTCCCAATTCTTCGCTACGCTGTAGCCACCGATCCAGTAGAAGTAGTCCCTGTCATTGTGCCTATATGCTCTGTACTCCAAATCAATATTTGGGGTGGTGAGCCGAAACACACCATTCGGTTTTAAGATCCTGTGGGCTTCATTGAACATGTTTTGAGCAGCTTCATCATTTACATGTTCAACCGTATGGCTTGAATAGACGACTTCTGCCGTACTTGTCTCGATCGGAAGAGGCTCAAGGGAAAAAAGATCATGCTGAATTCCTCCCGTGGTCTTAGAGCGATTTGCCGCGTACCATTCACTATCATAGTCGACATTTGTCCAGTATGGATGCGAAAAGCCGCCAGCGCCTATATTGTAGAACCTCTTGTTTGTAAGGCTGTCTTCAGGATACAGGCTTGAATAGAGCTCGAGGTCAAGATGAGGGCCTACGCCGAGCCTTCGGATCTCATAACCCAACAAGTTAAGAAGTCTCTGTATTATTTGCCTCACCGACGATCTCCCTTTGATTTCGATTTGAGGATCCGAGCTGACAACGCATGGAGGCGACATTTCCGAAGTAAGCTTCTGCCCGCGAGCGACGACAACGCTACGATTATTATCACCTGCGCAGGGCCGCCGGTCAAGTCGGAAATCGGCTCGTCCAGAGCCCCCCTGCGGGCGTGTTGCCGGGCGTCCGGCCTTTGTGCGAGAGCCCGGCGCGCTTCGGCCGGGTGGGCACAGAGGCGGGGCAGGCCCTGGAAAGCCGGCTGCAAGAGCGTCAAGCAGACCAACCGCATCTATTGCGACGGCCAGTATCCCTCGCGCATCATGCTGCCGGTGGTCAAGCTGGCGGCAAGACGCTAGCCATGCGTCACAATTGATTTGGTGGGTCGCCGCGAACCGGCTCCCCTTCGGGTCGCGGCTAAACGTTTAGCCGCGACCCGAAGGGGAGCGGGTGGCTGGCTGGCTGTTCATAGACCGCCGTCCGTCTGCGTTGGCGTGGCCTATTTTTTCTCGGCCTGGACGGCGTAGAGGTACTTCTGACTGGCGACGTAGAGGACGCCGTTGGCGACAACCGGCGTGGTGTACACCGGCGCCTTCATGTCGATGTTGTTGATGACTTTCTTCTTCTTGCCGGCGGCCAGGATCCAGAGGCGTCCCTTTTCGGTGCCGAGGTAGACCTTGCCGTCGGCGACGAGGGTCGAGCCCCAGACGCGCGAGGCCGTGTCGTGCTGCCAGAGGCACTTGCCCGTGTCGGCATCGAGGCAGCGGAGGATGCCGGTGTAGTCGGCGACGTACACCAGGCCGTCGGCGATGGAAACGGTCGAGAGGGTGCGGTCGACGTCCTTGCTGACCCACACGCTCCCGGACTTGCTGATGTCGCCGGTCTTCGTGGCGTCGATGCACGACAGGCACCCCTTGCCCAGCCCGTGCCGCGGGTCCTGCCCGACACCCACGTACACGCGGTTCTTGTGGAAAACGGGCGTGGCGATGATCTCGCTGGGGCCGATGCCCCCGGGCCGGTCGTCCTGCCTCAGCTTGCCTTTGCCCTTGGTCTTTGGCTTGTCGGCGGGCTTGGGCCTGATCCTGGACTTGTAGCGGATGGCCCTGCCGTCATGCCTCCTGTACCCGGGCGGATTGCCGTCGAACCACCAGACCTTGCGCAGCACGCCGCACCTGCCGGCGGCGGGCGGGGTCGGCCTGGCGTCGAAGGCGTAGCAGAAGCCGTTGCCGGCGCCGTAGAAGACCATCGCCCGGCCTTTGACGGCGCCGAGGGCGGGGGAGGACCACTGCCCGTGGAAGACGCCGTTGCCGACGGCGGCGTCGTCGGCGGCGACCAGTCGGCCGGTGGCCTTGTCCAGGACGATCAGGCAGGGCGCGTTGGGCGAGGCCAGCGGCCGGCCGACCCGGTTCACGCCGTTGGAGGTGCCCACGTAGAGATACTTCCCGTGGACGAGGACGGCGGAGCTGGAGGCGTCCTCGGGCCAGCTCTTGGCCTGTGCGATCATGTCGAATCGCCAGATGATGTCGGCGTCGGCGGGGGCGAGCTTGACGGGTTCACCGGGCGTCATGGTGACGATGGGGCCGTCCGTGCCCTGGAGGACCTTGTAGGCTTGGGGCTTGGCCAGGCAGTGTGCTTCGTCGGTGAAGGGCCCGTCGTTGCCGTCGGCCAGGCCGGCGGCGTCCAGGCAGAGCACCTCGCAGCGGTTGGTCACCACGTACACGCGGCCTCCCTCGACGGTGGGTGGCGAGCAGATGCCCAGGCCCGGGTGGTCGCCGTGGAAGCGCCCGCCCTGGCGGAGCTTGGGGGTGACGAGCTGCCAGAGGAACTTCCCGTCGGCCTCGCGGAAGCACATCAGCACGCCGCGGTCGCCGGCGTACTTGGGATCGCGCCGGGAGTCGTTGTTGGTGCCGACGAAGACCTTCCCGCCGGCGATGGCGGGGTTGCCGTACGTCTGCCGGCCGAGCTGGGCCGCCCACTTGACGTTCTGCATGCCCCGCCGGCCTCTCGTCGTGCGGTCCGGCTGGCCGACGTCGAACGAATCCGGCAGGCCCTTTGCCTCCGAGATCATGTTCCGATCAGGCGTCCGGCCCCACTGTGGCCAGTCTGCGGCCCGGGCGCCGGCCGGGAAAGCGACTGTGCAGAGCACGGCGGCGAGCGAGATGTCGGCGGCGCGTAGGGCGGCCCTCATGGGCTGGGTTCCTTTTCTGATCCTGAAACCCGCTTCGCCCGAGTTTGGGCCGGGCGCGTTCGCGTCAGGTCAGCGGGAACGCATCCGGGAACGCCAGCGCCGAGAGGGCCCACTTGCCCGCCGGCGTCTCCCGCAGCCGGACCAGGTTGCGGATGAACCGCTCGGCGTATCGGGACATCCGGCCCAGGTGAAGTCGGTCGGCGGGGTAGAGCTTCCGCTCGATGCCGTACTGGATCAGCAGGTAGGAATGCCAGTCGCGGCAGAGGAGGATGCTGTCGGCCAGCCCCGTCAGGGCGGGAACCAGCTCGTCGTAAAAGGCCGGGGCCATGGCCGCGCGGGCGGCCTTGACCTTCTCGACGGCGGCCCGGGCGCGGTGGTGGGCGGCGTGGCGCATCTCGATGAGCCCGTCGAGCATGTCCCGGTCGGGATCGGCCATCTTCGCGGGCCAGTCGGGGTTCGCGTACCCGTCGAACATCCAGTACAGCTTGGTGCTGTGGAGGCTGGCAAAGGGCACCCGCCCGGGCTTGCCGCCGCCCCATTGGATTCCCTTGTCGGCGAGGTCGTCGGCCTCCAGGAGCACCTCGACGGCGTCGGCGGGCTGAGGCCCGTTGAACTCCTTCTCCAGCCAGGCCGCCACCAGCTCGCCGTCGGTCCGCCGGTCGCCGGCCAGAAGCTTCTCCAGCAGCCACGTGTTCATCCGCCCCAGCGTGCCGACCTCGGGCTGTGCCTGGCGGTCGTTGTTGCCCATGTTCACCGGCAGGGCGAGGAACCCGGCGAGCTTGTGCTCGCCGGCCGCGGACAGGCCCTTGCGGATGTGGGCGACCTTGCACCAGGGCCACCGCTTCTTGTGATGCTGCTCGTAGGAGATTTCGATGATCTGCTCGCGGTCGGCGGGGTACTTCCCGACCGCGTCGGTCAGGGGCTGGGCGTCGGCGATGTCGATGTTGGTCGACTTGTACATGATCGGCATGTCGGCCGGCAGCTCGGCGAGGACCTTCGGCAGCACCTCGTCGGGGTCGTTGTGCGGGCGGCAGACGGGCGACATCAGCTCGTCGGCGTCGGCCAGGCCGGTGATCTCGCCGATGAGCCGGTGGCTGTCGAGGTACATCTCTCGCGGCCAGTTTCGCCCCCACAGGCGGAAACAGACCGCACAGTCCGCCCGCACGCTGCGGACGCCCTCCAGGGCCGTCTTGGCCACCGTCGCCAGCCGGGCGGCGATCGGCATCTTCGCCTCCGGGATGCACCACAGGCTCCCCGACCCGTCCCACGTGCTCACGATGACCATGTCCATCCGCGGGAAGTCGCGGGCCAGCTCGGCGTACTTGCTGCGGACCAGCTCCCAGACGGCGGGGTTGTCCGGGTCGAGGTGGCTGTGCACGTCGACGGTGCCCACCTGCGTCGGCCGCCGCCACACGCCGACGATCTCGGGATACTCCCGCGCGAAGGCGTCCGGCAGCCGGGGCTCGTACATGTGAAACGCCACCTTCAGCCCCAGCCCGCGGGCCCGCTCGCACAGGGCGGCCACCTCGCGCCGCATCGGCGCCAGCCAGGGCTCGTCCTGCCCGTGGCGGGGCTCGGCGATCCTGGGGTAGCCCTCGAAGTAGATCGGGAACCAATCCCTACCCCGCCCGGTCGCCGGGTCCGGCGTCGTCGGCTCGATCCCGGCCGAGTGAACGATCACCCAGTTGCACCCCAGCTCCGCCGCCCGGTCGATCGTCTGCGCCGACGGCGCGTTAAACATCCGATACTTGAGGTCCATGCTCGATCTCCTGCAATAGGTTCGCGGCAGTGTGGCCAAGGACGGCAGAGAAGTCAACCAGGCTTTGAAAATCGATTCAGCGCAACAGGGCCTGTCCGTTCTTGCGGTCACGAGCGGAGGCGCCGTAGACTTTGCAGCCTCGGGTTCTGCGTCGAGGGGGCGGGCTCTCTCGAAGCGGAAGGACCTGGCGAATCATGGCTCGTTCGAAACGGACAAACCGGCGGGGCCCCCGGCCGGTCGCGATCCTGGTGGATCGGTCGCGCGACCTGCTGGCCGCGAGCGGGCTGGTCGACCTGGAGCCGGACGACCGCTACTGGGTCACCGACAGCCGCGCGCCCCTGAGGGCCGCCGCCCTGGCCAACTGCGACGTTCTGGTCATCGCCGGCCACGCCGCCGGCCCCTGCCCCGCGCGCCGGATGCGGGCGATTGCGGACTTCGTCCGCCGGGGCGGCGGGTTGCTGCTGGCCGCGTCGGCGGGGTTCTTCGAACGATACACGCACCGCCCCGCGGCGGAGATGGCCGTGGCCGCCGTCGCCCGGCGTTTCGGCATCGAGTTCGTCCCGCCCGGGCGGGCGGCGGGGCGGACGAACGTGAATCCGGACCTGGTGAGAGGATACTCCTGCAGCCGGATTCGCATCCATCGCTGCCGGGCCATGCGCGACATCCTGCCGTCGGATGTATACCTCCAGCGGTGGTCCCCCGTCCGCGCCGCCGGGCGGCCTGCGGTCTTGATGAGCCACCGGCGGACGGGCGAGGCGGCCGCCGTGTCCGTGCCATTCGGCAAGGGCCGCGTCCTGGCGGTCGGCGGGGTGAGCATCCTCTCCAAGAGCCATCGCCTCTGCCGGGGGCTGATCGACCACCTCGCCGCCAGCGGCAGGGCCGTTCGGCGGGCCAGGCCGCCTTCCCAGATCTTCCCGAAGTACGCGACCAGGCGGACGGGGAACGTCGAGGTCCGCTGGGGTCCGGCCGCCGCCGGCTCCGGGGCGGGGACGCCGCGCGCTTCTACGGCGCCGGGGCCCACGCAGCCGGCCTGTGGGTCTGGCGGGAGCTGGCCCGGCGACACGGCGAGGACATCTTCGCCCGCTTCGTCAAGGCGCTACCGGAAAAATGCGACTGGGAGGCCGCGCCGGCGTCCGAGCGCGCCGACGCCGTCGCCGCCCTGATCCAGTGCCGCCGGCAGGACAAGCGCCCGCTTGCGCTCGCCGTGCGGCGTTTGGCGTCGCCGAACAGGGGGGTGCGCCTCGTCGCCGCCGCACGTCTCGCCCGGGCCCGCGACCCGCGAGGATTGGCCGAGCTGAAGCGGCTGGCGAAGCGGCGCGGCGACAGCGCTCTGGCGGGGATCGCGGCGCTGCTGCTGGTGGAGAACGGCCAGGGCAGCGCGGCCGGGGCGCTGGCGGAACTGGCCGGGGGGCTCGATCGCCGCTTCCAGCTCGACGCCGGCTACCAGCTCGCCCGCATCGGCGACCGCCGCGCGGAGCGGTTCTCCCTGGCCGGCATCGCCCGGGCCGACGGCAGGGCGGCGGCGAGGCTGGAGACGCTCTACCGCGGCGAGGTACAGGTCTTTCCCACGGTGGACGGACAATACGTCGCCAACAACTTTTCCGCCGACGTGCCCGCCCACATGCCGCGAAACACACACGTCTCGATGTACTTCGTGTACGACGTCCGCACGGCAACGAAATACCGGCGGAAGGGCCTCTCCAGGCTGGCGATGGCGCGATCCCTCGCCGACGCCCGCGCCCGGAGATGCTCCTGCGCCGCCCTGGGCACCGGCACCCGCAACGTCGCCCACGCCCTGTACCGCAGCTTCGGCTTCGTGGACGCCCCGGCGTGGAAGCGCCTGACGTGCCGGCTGCGCTCCCCGCCGCCGCCCGCCCGCGCCAGGGGCGTTGCCATCCGTCCATACCGCCCGGGCGACGAGGCCGCCATGGCCCGGCTGTTCAACGATTGCCACGGCGAGACCTTCGCCTGCGTCCCGGCAAGGCCCCGACGCCTGCCGCCCGGGGCCATCGCACTGCTGGGGAGGCGCGGCCGGCGGCTGGTGGGCTTCGTCCGCGCCGCCGTCCAGGACGACCGCGCCGACATCCACGCCATGGCCGGCCGGAAGGGAAAACAGCAGGAGGACGTTGCCCGGGCCCTGGTCGCGAGGCTCCACCGGGGCCTGGTGCGGCGCGGCATCAAGACGGTCTCCGCCGGATACGGCGAGCCGGCCCTGGCGGCGCTGCTTCAGCCGCTAGGCTACCGCAGCGAACTGACCGGCGGGATCAACATGTTCGCACTGCTGAACCTGCCGCAGTTCCTCGATGAGATCGCGCCGCTGCTGAACCACCGGCTGGCCAGGAAGGACTTTTCCGGCACCATCGCGATCCTGGGGGCGAAGCACCGCGCGGGCCTGCGGATCCACGCCGGCCGCATCAACGCACTCCGCCGCCCGCCGGCCCGCCCGGACATCGCGCTGTCCGGCTCGGACGCCGCCATCACCAGGATCGTCGCCGGCATCGAGACGCCCTTCGAGGCCTACCTCCAGCTCGACCTGATGATCGCCCCCATGCTCAACGACGCCACCCGAGACCTGCTGGAAACCCTTTTCCCCCGGCTGGAGGTCTTCAACTGGCTATGGTGAGCCGGGGCAAGGGCTCGCGCGGTCAGGCCCAGCCATTCGAAAGGCCGGGCTGAGGACCCAACTCGGTAGACGTCCTGAACCTTGCCTGGGAGGCACCACGCGTCTAACATTCTCTTCGGAATCGGCCCCCGCAGCATCGGAAAGGAAGGCAATGCCCAAGCGCGAAGGGACCGGCGGCGGCTGGGACGGGACGTATCGGCGGATTGACGTGCACGCGCACTGCCGGCCTTACGGCGAGCTGCGGTACCGCGGCTCCGGCAGCGCATACGTCAAGCGCATCCGAAAGCAGGGCATCGACGCCATCGTGCTGCTCGGGCCCGGGGAGCTGTGCAGGAAGGCCGTCGCGAAGTTCGGCAGCGACTTCATCGTCCCCGTGGCCATGTACTGGCTAAACCAGGCGGGGGGACGCGACCTGCGGAAGGACATGGAACACTGGCTGGACCGCGGGTGCCGCGGGATCAAGTTCATCTCCCCCCTGCACCCCTACAGCGACGAGCGGTACTGGCCGCTGTACCAGCTCGTCGCCGACCGCGGGGCGGTGTCGGTCTTCCACACCGGGTACCTGGGATTCTCGGAGAAGGCCCCGGAGGTCCCGCCGGTCCGCATGACCGACATGCGTGCGGCCCACGTCGACACGGTGGCGCGGCGCTTCCCGAGGCTGAAGATCCTGATGAGCCACTTTTCCAACCCGTGGTGGGAGGAGGCGTGGAAGGTCTCATGGTCCCGGCCGAACGTCCACGCCGACCTGTCCGGCGGCACCGCCTTCCGGCGGTCGCTGAACATGTGGGCCGAAACCTTCGCCCCCAACGGCGACTTGATGGAAGACAGCCTGAAGAAGCTGTGCTTTGCCAGCGACGTGGGCTACCTTTTCAACGGCGAACATCAGTTCGCTCCGTACATCGAGTTCTACGAGAAGCTTCTGGATCGCGTCGACGCCCCCCGGCGACTGCGAAAGCGCGTCTGGGCGGGCAACGCGATGAAGCTGTTCGGGATCGACTGAACTTGGACGGCGGCCCTAAAGCCCCCGGATAGCTATCCGGGGGCTGTAGTGCGTCGGGCACGTTGCGGAGTGCCTGAGATGAGATCCATCCCAGACCGGTTCACCCGGCGCGAGATCCTTCGCAAAGGCGCCGGTGTTGCGGCGGCCGTGGCCATCGGGCCGAAACGGGCGCCGGCAAAGGAGAATACCGTGAAGAAATCGGCGAAGAAGATACGGATCGGCGTGGTCGGAGGGGGGTTCGGCAGGGCGTTCTACTGGCACGAGCACCCCGACTGCACCGTCCAGGCCGTCAGCGACCTCATCCCCGCCCGCCGGAGGGCCCTCGAGCGGACCTACCAGTGCGAGAAGTCCTACCCCTCGCTGGAAAAGCTCATCCGCGACAAGGACGTCGATGCGGTCGCCGTCTTCACCGGGGCGCCCGATCACGTCCGCTACTGCGTCGCCTGCCTGAACGCCGGCAAGCACGTCCTCTGTGCCGTGCCCGCCTGCATGACCGTCGAGGAGGCCAAGCTGCTGGCCGATGCCGTGAAGAAGACCGGCCTGACCTACATGATGGCCGAGACGAGCTGGTACCACCAGGCGGTCATCTCCGCGCGAAAATGGCTCGCCGAGGGGAAGTTCGGCGAGATCTTCTACACCGAGAGCGAGTACCACCACCCCGGGCTGGAGTCGCTGTGGTTCACCGGCGGCAAGCCGACCTGGCGGCACGGGTTCCCGCCGATGAACTACCCCACGCACTGCACCGCCTACCTGGTGGGCGTCACCGGCGAGCGGATGACCACGGTCGTCTGCACCGGCTGGGGCGACGGCTCCAAGTACCTCAAGGGCAACGCCTACAAGAACCCCTTCTGGAACGAGACGGCCTTCTTCACCACCGACAAGGGCCACGCCTTCCGCGTGGGCATCTACTGGAACGGGCCCGTCGGCGGGTGCGAGCGGGGGCAGTGGTTCGGCAGCAGGATGACCTACTACGACCCGCACCCCAACGGCACCGGGTGCATCATCCGCCGCCCGTCGGAGCAGATCGAAAAGGACGACGCTGGCTTCGAGCGCAAACGCCCCAAGTTCGAGAAGCACCGCCAGAAGCAGTGGTGGACCAGCGACATGCTGCCCAAGCCGCTGCGGCACCGCAGTGGGCACGACGGCTCGCACACCTTCTTGACCCACGAGTTCATCGACGCCCTGGTCCACAATCGCAAGCCCGCCGTGGACGTCCACGAGGCCCTGGCCATGACCGTCCCCGGCATCGTCGCCCACCAGTCCGCCCTGGCCGGGGGCAAGCAGCTCAAGGTCCCCAGCTTCGACCCCAAGGGACGCTGAGAAGCCGCACGTGCCACGGTCAAAGGCAAAGTCGCGCTGTTGGCGAGTTTGCCTTTGGCCGTGCCGTGCCGGGGAGACGCACGGCCAAGTCCCGGCAGACCGGGACTTGGCCGTGGCACGAGGCCATGACGCCTGAGGAGACCGCGAACGATACGATGGTCTTCCGCACGCCCACCCACTGGGCGGCCGTGGTCGGCGCATGCATCCTGCTGGCCGTGGGATTCGCCGTGGCATTAGTCTCCCGCCTCGACCCGTCCGGGAGCTGGGGGGACCTGGCCTTCCTGGCGGTCGCCGAGGCGGTGGTCCTGTTGTGGTCCCTGGACCTGGCCCTGCCTGGAAGCGGGGCGCGCATCGACCTGCGTGGCGGCGTGGCCCGGTCCTGGCGGCGGAAATGGTCTCTCCTGAAGCAGACGTCGCGGCTTGCCCTGGAGGACGCGACGCAGGTAGTGGTGGACTCGGCCGTGGGAGAGCACCTGATGGTCCAGGTCTACCTCCTTGCCGAGGACGGGACCAGGCTGATCCTCCGGGAGGCGGCGGGTTCGGATGATGTGCTTGCGGCGCGTGCCGAGGCCGAGGAGGTCAGCGGCGCCTGCGGCCTGGCGCTGATGGACCTCACGACGGAGCGCCCGCTGGTCCGCGACGCCGAGGACCTGCTCCTGGGCTACCGGGGCAGGCTCGAGCGCGACGGCGTCGCGGGTGACCTGCCGGCGGCGCCGGTGACGCCGCTGCGGGCCTCGTACCGGCGCGACGGCGGCGCCGTTTGCGTCCACGTGCCCCCGGCCGGGATCAAGGCCCGACACGCAGGGAGCGTGGCCCTGGTCTTCCTCGCCGTGGCGGGCCTGGTGGTCGGTTACCTCTGGCTGACCCGGGCGGAGCGGGAGCCGTGGTGGTTCGACGCCGGGGCGGCGGCCCTGGCCGGGCTCCTGGCGGCTGGGCCCCTGGCCGTCTCGCTCGTGCGGGCACGACTGGGGCAGACCTGGGTTCGGGCGTCGGGCGAGGGCATCGTGG
>CAZNSB010000058.1:0-15891 GCA_964575155.1 uncultured Planctomycetaceae bacterium
TTCGGGCCAACGTGTTGCTGTGGCGCCGCGGCCGGGTGTATTTCGAGGACGGCGAAGATGTCCTGCCGGTCTGCAAGAGCCACGACGGCCTGAACCCCTCGCCACTGATCGAGCGGCCCAGGCACGACACCTGCGGCCACCCGATAGCATCAACAGTAGTCTTCTGCAACGTCCGGCAGCTGTACCCTCGTCCGCGTGCTGGTGTCCAGCAGGTAGACGTGGCGCAGGATGCGGACGACGTCGGCGTGCCGGGACCACGAGAGACGAGGGATACAGGCGCAAGGGGTGCCTTCGAGGAGTACGGCGACCCGCCCGCGTGCCCGCAGCGGGCATCCTGCGAAAACCCGGCAAGTGCGGCAAATCCGGCATTGTCCACATAATTCTTTCCAGATGCGTTGGTTGGGGCAAGAAGTTGATCCGCCTTGGCGATGGCGGTCTGCCGGGCTTCGCGGCCGCGCGGGGACGCGGCTCAGCCCTGCCTTTCCGGGCTGCGGCCAGCCGTTCCCCGAAGGCCGAATGCAGTCCCCCTCCCGGCAGGAGGCCAGACCGCCCGAGAGACACGGGCCAAGCCGGATGGGGCAAGGTCTGCTCCGAGGAGTCTGTCCGGAGACGGCTTTTCTTGAAGGCGCGGGTCCGCGCCCGGTGAAGCTTCAGCCCTCCTTCGATGTGGCCCTCAGCCCCCGCCGGTATTCGGCCAGGTGCTTCATGAGCGGCAGCGCCTGCAACCCACCCCGCCCGCAGCTTCTGAGGAGCCCGGCTTCCCTCAAGACGGCCACCCTCGCCCTTGTGGACCGTACGCCGAGGTCAATCCTCCCGCCCAGTTCGGCCGTCGTCAGCCTTGGCCGTTCAGCGAGCGCTTCCAGAATGGGGTCGAGTTCCTCAGGCGCGATGTCGCGTTCGACGGCTCGCCAAATCCTATCCAGCTCCTCGTCGCTTGGCTTGGCCTCGGCCTGTCTTTCTCGCCGAGCGACCTCCTCGAGCCCGCACGCCGGGGATGTGTAGATGTCCGTGAGGAGCGTTTGGACAAGCTGGACGTGGGCCGTTGTGATGCGGGTCCGCCAGTCGTTCTGCACCGGCAGAACCCGCGCGGCGGCCGCAACAAGTCGCACGATCTTGTCGGCCGTGTCCGAGCCGAAAATCGGGATCGCATCACACTCGAAGCGATCGTTCAGGGCCTTCGCCGCCGCCACCACGGCCGGGAAGGCGCCCGTCTCCCAGATGAACTCGTCCCGGCCCGAAGCGCCGATCCGCCAGTAGCCCTCCAGCAGCTCCACCAGTTTCCCTATGTCGAGCTTCTGCGCTCGTGATCCCCTCTCCGCAGTCGCCGCGCTGCGCGAGGTGATCAGCACGGCGTCGAACCTCCGCGCGTCCTCGCACTCCAGAAACCCCGCCCCCTCGATCCCGGCCGCCAAGTCCGCAAGGCGCAGGCTCCGCTTCCCCTCGCGTCCCCTCGCGCTTTGTCTTTGCAGGTTGCCGATCCCGAGGAATCGGGTCCGCATCGGCAGCTCCGCGCTTGCCCGGCCGTGCACCCGGAGCACTCCATCGCTCCTGGCGCTCGTCGCCGCCCGGATCGCCGACCTGCCGACCTTGTGGATCTCGTCCAGCGTCAGCATGCCGGCGTGGTTGCCCGACAGGAGCCCGGGGAGGACCTCGTTCCCGCTGATCTGGAAGACCAGACCCGCCCGCGTCAGGGTGTCGCCGGTCGCCAGGGCCGACAGGCCCAGCAGCTTGGCAAGCTCGAAGGCGACCGAGCTCTTCCGCGACCCACTCTCGCCAAGGATGCAGACCTGCAACTGCCCGCAGCCCAGGGCTCGTCCGGTCGGCAACCGGATCTGGAGGGGTGAGCCGTGAACGAGCAAGCACAGCAAGGCGATCAGCTCGGACTGCTGTCCGCCCTGATGGACCGCCGCCGCGAGCCCGCCGGCGAGTTGCTCAAGGCGTTCGTTCATCGCTTCCAGTTGGCCGTCGACCAGGAAAGGCTCCAGCACGTCTTTCGGCCCCGCCGCGCTCTCCCCGGGACTGGGAATCACCTCGATGTCTTCGCACCACAAGATCCGCACCGCCGAGTCCGGGTGCAGGAGGACCCTGGCGGCGCACCTGATCGTCGCCGGCGCCTCCATGGGTGGCGGCGCCACCAGGAGCAGTTCGCATTCGGCGTCAGCCTGCGGAGGTCCGTCGGGATCCACCAAGTGGCCGCGGGCCCTCCTCATGGGGAGGTACTCGCTCCACTGAGCTGAGACCGGGCAGTCCGGCAACGAAGCGGAGCCTCTCGCGAATCGCCAGAGGTGACGCGACAGCTCGGGGATGGGGACGTCGAGGGTCGACGCGATGAAGTCCGGATCCAGGCGATACGTCCCGCCGCCGCGGTTGGTAACGTCCATGAGCGTGTCGCGGAGGACCGCGCGTCGGGGCTGTGTAGCCAGGTCGGGGACTTGCTCGCCGAGCAGGCGGACGCGAAGTGGCCTGTCCCTTGCCGGGCTCAGTTGAGTGATCTCGAAGTGGCCGAGGAAATCGCGCGGCTCCACCGGTCCGCTGCGCGCATGCCAAGCCGTCAGCGGGGGAAGGCCATTGCAGAGGATGTTCCCGGGCAGGACCAGCCGCACGGGCTTGAGCCGGTCCTTGCCCACGGGGCCGCGCAGAAGATACCCGGCCAGCGCCCCGTCGCCGCCCCGGACCAGCTCCGCGATGTCCCGCTTCTGGCTGAGGTGCAGCCGCACGAACGTGAACTTCAATCGTTCGGCCCAGGACGGGTTTGCGTGAGACCATCGCCGCAGTCTTGCCAGGAGCGCCACGGCCCGGGGAAGCTCCGTAAAGTCGCCGCTGCCGATGTCATTGACGGGCACGAGAATCTCTCTGGCCCAAGGCACCGATTTGCAGAACTCTCTGACGGCCCGACGGTTCGCCCACTCGACGGCCTCGAGGGGGTAGGTCGCGCAGCCGGCTGCCTCCAGCAAACTCGTCTCCTGGGCACTCGCCGTCAGGAACAGAGACGTGCCGCGCGGCCCCAGCAGCTGCGGCAGCACGCCGTCGCTCAGAAAGCCGTCGGGCAGGAGCAGCGTACCGGGCCGCCCGTCCCCGTCCCGCAGAACGGCTGCGACTATCTCGCCGGGGCGGTTCAACCGATCGGCGCAGCGCAGCTTGCCCTTCCCACCCCGCTGAGCCAGGCCGGTGCCGAGCAGAGCTTTGGCTCCGCGCTCGCGTGCGAGCCGTTCGATCACGTGTTGGGGGTCTGCAGGTATCTGCCTGACCACGTGGCCTACGGGCAGGTCCGGCCAGCCGTCAAGGATGGCCGGGACGCAGCACGCAAAGAAGGCGTGCACCGCCTCATCGCCGACGACCTGGGTCGAACGGATCATTCTCGGGATCCTCCGCAGAGGACCTTACCCGAGCCAAGAGGATACTCCCGTGGCCCGCCAGGCCGGGCCTGGGCGGCCCCGCGCCGCCCAGCGGATGTCGTCTTCATGCAACCCATAACTCCATTATATCCAAATGGCCGCTACCCGGCGACCGCACCCGGCGCGCAAGGCAAGAACCGTTTGCCTGCGATGGTCGGACCCGTCACGACCATGTGGTTCCGCAAGGGCGCGCGCGAGGGCGCGCAGGCCGGAGGACAGCGCCGCGGAAGACTGCTAGAATAGGAGTAGTGATATGCGGCGATATGGATAGCTCGCAGCAAGTACCGACAACGATCGGAAAGGAGTTAGGAATGTACATGCCGCCCAAAGCCAAGGTCCGGCTGAACCCCCAGTGGCGCTGGCAGCGGGCCATCGAGCTGGTCATGATGGACCGCGTGTCGCTCGCCCCTGAGGACGATAGAAGCATCGTTAGTGCCTACGACTTCCTTCGAAGGTTAAGGCGGGCCGGGCAGGACCCGGAAACGCAGCGTCTCGTGCGAGACCGATACCCCAGCATCTATGACGCCCACATCCTGTACCGCGAGGGGGGCAGGCTCCGCCACGCGGTCGAGGCTCTGCTTCTTGTAGGCATCGCCATCAGGGACATCGCCAGAGTCCTGGTTCTGGAGCCGGCGGTCGTCCGGGCGTTCCGGGATATATGGTTCGACGTCCCGATCGGAGAGGAGGGGCAGGTTCGGGTGCCGCTGTCTCTTGTTCCGGAGGCCTACAGGGACGGCTTCGATGCGACCGACACCGACGGATACTGGAAGGTCATCGCGCGGATGAGGAACTTCTACAGGCTGGCCAACGTGATGAACGTCCTGGCTCCACTCCTCACTGAGGAAGAGAGCTTTGGGGAAATGCTCAGGGAGGCGTTGGAGCGGAAGGCCCTGGAGGCCGCCCTTGGCGCCGGCTGGGACGAAAAGGCCATCCAGGCGGTCGTTCGGGTTCTTGGGGAAGCCCAGGCCCGGGGGGAAGGCGGCAACCTGCCGCTGGCATCGCAGCAGGCGCTGTACGAAGCTCTTACGGGCTTCAAGTGGCACATGGCCTGCGACAAACGGGACGAGGACAGAAAGCGCACCGACGACAGCGGCCCGCCTGACGAGGCAGCAAGGCGCCGGGGGGAAGGGCCCACAGCCGACGACTGACCGTCCAAAGCGCCCGGCCAGCGCGGCGTCAACTCGGCTGAGCCGGGCCCAAGCCGGGGCACTGGCCCGCGCCTCGGACCCGGGGCATGGAACCCGTTGGCGGCTCGGGCTCGGAAGCAGCGCACGCCCGGCGTCCCTTCAGAAAGCTCTGCCGCCGACACCGCCAATGTCATCACGCGAGCGGCCTGCAAGCCACCGACATCGCCCGGCGTGCGCCGCAGGCCGGCTCCCTTAATCCGAGCCGCGTTCCTGCTATAAACCAATGGTCGATCTGCGCTGTCCTGCGCGCGGGTGTGGGGGACTCCGCTCCAGCGCTGGGGTACGGTCCTGTCCTGCTGCCGCGTTCGACCCTGGGTGTCCCACGGGCGAACACGGCGATGCGATGCGGAGGTCGCGCCGAAGCTGTGTGGGGCACGCGCGCTGCTTCTTGGTACACGGCCCGATGAAGTGGCAACGCGAGGGAGGGCATATCCCAGGTGTGGGGTCATCCCGGCCACACCCCACGGAAGCGGCGTAGTGGAACCGCGCTCCCCGTGTTGCCCGAGAACGTACGCTCCCGGCTCTCGGCCGGCCAAAGCGGATGGGAGTTTCGGGGCTGGCTGATGACCAGACGGGCTGGGCCGGTTGCTCGCTGGCCTGGACCTGTATTCGAGGCCGTCTCGGCCTGTGGCGGCCGCCCTGTCGGGCAACCGCGCTGACGGCCTCAGGGGCTCTCCCGCAAGACCACTGATGACCTTCGTCTCCGCGCGGTGCGGAGGCGGCATCGTTGCCACCGCCGCCCCCGCACAGCGCGGGGGATCCTCCGCGCGAACGGGACGCGGGTTCAGGCGGTTGGCGTCTTTCCCGGCAAGGAGAACGTCACGCCATGATCGCCTCTACCATCCCCAGCGACACCGAGATCCGCGAGGAATTCCAGCGGCTGCTGCCGGAGCTCTCCAGTCGACTTCGCTGCCGGTTCTTGGCGCTCGGCCCGGATCTGCAGGCCGAGTGCGTGGCCGAAGGCGTCGCCATGGGCTGGAGCACGTACCGGTCCGCCCGTCGACGCCGCAAGGCCGTCACGGCGGGTAACCTCGCCTGGTACACCATCAAGGCGCTTTCGGCCGGACGCCGCCTGGCGGGCAGCTCCACCACCGACGCCCTGAGCGGCCGGGCTCAGCGGCTGCTCGGCAAGACGGTGAGCCTCGACGCCGACAATGGTCTTTACGACATCATCGTCGGCCGCCGTTGGAAGTGGCCGCTCATCGACGTCGTGGGGACCCGTCTCGACTGGGATGCGTTCGTCGCCCACTGCCGTGAGCGGGACAAGGAAATCCTGCAGATGAGGGCCGAGGGTTGTCCGCAGTGTGAGATCGCCGCCAAGCTGGGCGTCAGCCCTCCGGCTGTCACGCAAAGGCTTTCCCGGCTGAGACAAGCCTGGACGACCTACACTCAGGCGACCGCCTGACGACCGCCGGCGGACGCCCCACCCCGGGGGTACGCGCCGAAGCGGGCGGGGCGAAGCCGTGCTGACAAGTGCAGGAGAAGCGCTGCCTCATGTCCAACGCCTCTGCAGCCTGGGGCCGGTCCTCCTCTTAGCTATCAGGGATTTGGCGCAACCGGCTTGGTCGATCTGAGAGGATCATCGAACTCTCTGCGATAGGTGACGGGCGCCGCAAGCCAATACTTGGCCATGTCTTGGGCAAGGCTTCTATTTCGGGACAAGCCGTGCAACGCTTCGTGGAGGTCGCCGCGCGGCACGGGCGCCGGCTTCCGCCACCAGGTCTGCCACCATCTGGGCGCAATGCGCCTCCCAATCCTCCTGACGCTCGAGCCCGGGGAGGACCTCCAACTCCGACAGCAGGCCGTGCTTGATGGCGTTCCTTGCCACCTTGGCCTTGCCTTTCGGCATCCGCAGCCCCGTGGACTTCATCGGGTTCTTCCGATTAGCTACCAGTTGCCTTTGACTCATTATCTCATGTACTACTTAACATGCTCACATGCATCCCTGCGTCTAACCCTCAATATGGGCTCGACGAGGGCCCAAAGGCTCCAACTGTCGACTATTCGACCGCCTGGATTCGTTTGGCGCGCCTGCGCTCAAGAAAAGCGAGGTTTTGGGCCTCCCGGGAGCTTTCGCTAACATGCTTTCCGACACAGCACTACACACAGGAGTTCATGGGTCCCGCGTCGCTCGTGTCCCCCACATCAGGCGTGCGTCCACCGAGCAGCTAACGTCGATGTCGCCGCGCCAGCGTCTGCCACCTACCGATCGCCGGCCACATCCGTACTCCCTTTCGGCCCTTGATCACGACCGGCTCAAACCGGGGGTTGCTCGGCTGCAGCCGCCAGGCCCCCCCGGGCAGGGCGAGGGCCGTCCTGAAGAGCACCTCCCCCCTCCCGGTGTCGATCAGGCACGCATCCCCGTCGGCGGGCTTGCGCGTCAAGGAGAACACAACGAGGTCGCCCTTCGCGAACGGCGGCGCCATCGAATCATCAGGCAAGTGGACCGCGAACGTCTCGCTTCCCGCCAATTCCGGAACAACGACGTGCCCTCCGGGGGGCGGCCCGTGGAAGGGCTCCTTGGGAACCGACAGTTGTGGTCTCTCCGGCGTGTTGAGGATCCTTGTCGCGTCCGGGTTGCTCTCTCCCGCCGTAAACAGCAACTCGTGAACTTCGACCTTCAGCGCCGCAGCCAGCTTCCGAAGGATGCGCATCGATGGCGAGAACGATCCCGTCTCCAAGCTACTGATGTAGCCCCGGGCGCAGCCCGCCATTTCGGCCAGACGTTCCTGAGTCAACCCGAGCTGCCGACGGAAGGATCTGAGCCGCTCGCCAAATATCTCACTGTCGCGCTTCGCAGCCATGCACCCAAACATATTCTGCAAAGCGCCGCAGCATATCAAGGCCTGAAGTAGGCCCCCGCAAATATTTTTGAATTTTATCTTGACGGACGTCAGATATACCAACATAATGAACGCGGAATGTCAAACATAGAGACGCCAACTGCAAACTTTGCAGTCGAGAAAGGAGAAGAGCCATGATGCGACTCGAAGGTCCGTACCACCAGTCGGAGATCAACGAGTACCTGTCCTGCCCCCAAGCCCTGCTGTTGAAGCTCCGCGGCGTCGAGCCGCTGTTCCGGGCCATCAGCCAATGCCGCGGCCGGGCCGTGCACGACGCCATCCACCGACTCCATCAGCATCAGGCCTGGGATCACTGGGAGACGGTGTTTGAAGACGCCTGGTGCGAGGAGTTCAACCGGCCCGGCCCGCCCATCAACGCCACGCCCGACCAGATCGAGCGGGAATACGAAGAGTGGCCGTCGGCCGTGGGCAACTACGTCGAGCAGGAGCGGAGCGCCCCGGTCCTGTTCGGGGAGTTGCGGGTCCGGGGGATCGTCACCAGTCGATCGGGCCGGCGGTACGCGGTGGAGGGCACGATCGACCAGATCCGCCGCTGCCAGGATGGGACGGGCTACGAGGTCTGCGAGCTCAAGACGAGCGCCGCCCTGCCGGGCCAGGCCAGCCTGGAGCGAAATGTCCAGCTCTGCCTGTACTGCTGGTGCTGCCTCTCCGGGGATGTCTTCGTGGGGGATCGCTGGGTGCCGGCCAAGGACGCCCTGCCGGGCTTCCTCCGGAGCTGCGTGTGCTACAAGCTCTCCAGCCTGATCCCCTACAAGCGGGCAGGGCGGCGTCCCGGCGGCACGAAGTACGTAGCCAGTGACCTTCGCGGGGATCCGCGGATCGTGCTGCCCGTCAAGCCGGCCCAGCTCGTTGAGGGCGTCCAGGGGATCGCCCGGATCATCGCCGCCATCCGTGCCGGCGGGTTCTTCTGGAACCCTTCGTCGCGCTACGGGGGCTGCGATTCCTGCCCATACAAGTACGCCTGCGGCACCACGTTCAGCTCCAACCGGAAGGCCGAGAGCATTCCCATGCCCACGGTGGCACTGCCCAAGACTGCGTGATCTAACACCTGTAGACACACGATAGACAAGGAGCGAAGCCATGAGCAAGCTAAACGGAGACGGAACAAAGAAGGGTTCGACCAAGAGGAAGCGGCCCCCGCGCAGCGACCGGCTGCGGGACGGCGACCTGGTCATCCGCCGGTTCGTGATCAACCAGCCCAACAGCCGCTGCGGTTTGAGACCGGGCTGGTTCCGCAACACCTTCTCCGGCCAGGAGTATGAGCAGCTTCGGGCCAACGTGTTGCTGTGGCGCCGCGGCCGGGTGTATTTCGAGGACGGCGAAGATGTCCTGCCGGTCTGCAAGAGCCACGACGGCCTGAACCCCTCGCCACTGATCGAGCGGCCCAGGCACGACACCTGCGGCCACTGGAACGGCAACGGATGGTTCGTCCCGGAGTGCCCCCTGGCGGCGTGGCGGTTCTTCGACGGCCGCCGGTGCGCACCGCTGTGCCAGGAGACCTGGAGCCTGCTGGGCGTGCTGGAAGAGGACGGCATGCCCTTCTGGATCAGCCTGAAGGGTGGCTCCCTCCGCCCGGCCCAGCAGTTCCTCTCCATGTGCCATGAAGTCATGCGGGCGGGCAAGCACGAACTACTGGACTGCGGCATCACGCTGTCGTCGCGGCTGGTCCAGGGCCGCAGCTTCGAGTACTACGTGGTGCGGCTCAGCGATCCGCACTGGGTGGCCCGGAGCGACCCGAGACACCGCCGGCTGAAACGGCTGCTCAGCCGCTTCGGGCCGGCCGAGATCCAGAAGACCTTCGACGCCGAACAATCCACCGCCCCGCCGCCGGCGGTGGCCAGCTAGCCGACACGCCGTGGTGTCAGATGAGGAGGCCGCCTGTGATTCAAGCAGACCAGGACGCGCGTTCACACGCGGTGAAGCTCGACAGAAGAGTGATGCAGTTCAAGGACAGCATCCGCCGCAACTGGCTTGAGCTGGGGCAGGTCCTCTCGGAGATCCAACAGACCCTGGCCTACCGGGAGCTGGGCTTCCCCAACTTCCAGCAGTACGTCGAGGACCGGCTGGGGATCAGCCCGCGCTGGGCCAACTACCTGCTCTGCACGGTCCGTAAGGCCGAGCGTTTCGGGATCACCCACGACACCGTGGCCCAGCTCGATATCTCCAAGGGCCTGGAGATCTTTCGCCTCAACGATGGCGACCAGGTCAAGAAGCTCCTGAACAAGACCATCCGCCAGGGCATCCCCCTGAAAGAGCTCAAGCACGAAGTGGCCGCCGCCCTGGGCCTCGTCTCCGACCAGGAGCCGCAGACGATTCGCAAGGTCTGGTACTTTTCGGAGTCTCAGTGGTCCGTGATCAGCCAGGCCATCAAAGTGGTCAATCTCACCACTGGTTCGGACAGTGAATCCTACGCCATTGAGCTCATCGCCGCCGACTACCTGGCCGGCGTGGGCGTAAGGCAGGCCAGCTAGAGAAGAGCCACGATGCGAGAACCCGCCTCCAGCCAAGCAGGGGACTGGCCGGATGACCCCGACCGGCACCCGTTCTTGCACATCCTGGAACGCGATGGCTTCACCTGTCAGCTCTGCGGCTGCCGGCGAAATCTCGAAGTCCACCACATCCGGGCGCGGTCAAAGGGCGGCGACGATTCCGAAAGCAACCTCCTCACCCTCTGCGTCCACTGTCACGTTGCGGTGCACAGCGGGCGGATTCACCTGGGCCAGCGGACGTCCGGGCCTCGACCCCGCCACCACTTCTGATTCATTGGAGCAACCGGACGACGAGGGGGTGCTCATATGACGGGCATCAACATGGGCAAGGTGGGCAAGGAGTCAACGGGTCCGGTCTGGGCGACAAGAGGCAGACCACCCCAAAGCTCAGGCCAGGTAATCGAGGGCCTCTGCCGCTCCGGCCACGACGATCTGTGTTTGGCCAACCTGATGGGGCTTCCATTGTGGCTCGTACACCACCTGCAGCCCGTGCTTGCATCCCAGCAGAGGCATGAACTTGTCCCAGTTTGGGGAAACGGCCGCGTCGGAATACTTGGCCTCCACCGGGAGCCAGGGCTGGCCGTCGCGGACGACGAGGAAGTCGATCTCCCGCTTCTCCTTGTCACGGAGATAGAACAGGTCGAACCGCCCATATCCCGTATCCGTCCAGAAATGGCAGGCCTTCAGGAGGTGGCAGGCCACGAGGTTCTCGAATCGAGCCGCGTTGTCGGGAATGCGTGCGTAGTCCCAGAGATACACTTTGCCCTCCCGACGAAGTGAACGCGGGACGCTTCGCGTGTACGGTTTGACCTCGAAGAGATAGTACAGCTCTTTGAGATAGTCCATCCATCGCTTGACGGTGTGAACACTGGCCTCGATGTCCCGACCAACGGAGGCCAGACTGAACAGCGAACCGATTCGCTCCGGCAGCAGGGAGACCATCATCTCAACGCGTCCCAACTCCGGAAGGCGGCTCAGGTCCCGCAGGTCCTCGCGGATAACCAACTCCTCCCGATTCCGACGCCACAGGCGTGCCCGTCGGGCGTCCTGGGCCAGCAGGGGCTCCGGAAATGGCCCGTACGCCATCAGCGACTTCAGGTCTTCCCTCGACGACTTGGCTGGTCGCCGAAACCGGCCAAACAGCGCCTCCATCGCCTCATCCGGTTCCAGGACCTCCGGTCCCCTGAGTTCGCGGATCGAGAATGGATGCAGGCGGAACCTGAAGTAGCGGCCCAGCAGACTGTCACTGCCCTTCATGTAGACGGCCAGACGGGCGCTGCCCGTCACGAGGATGTCGCAGGGCGCCTTCAGCGTGTCAAACACGCCCTTGAGGTTCCGCTTCCAGCGACGGTCCTTGTGTATCTCGTCGAGGACGACCAGGGGGGCGTCCCCTCCACGGGGCGGCGGGATGATGGCCGACGGGTTCTGAGTCCACTCCCGACGGAACTCCACCTGGTCCCAGTTGCGATAGATCCCGACCTTCCGCCCACGAAGCAGCATCTTGGCCAGGGTCGTCTTGCCGCATTGGCGCGGTCCCGAGACCAAGGCCATCTTCCGTCCGCCGAAAGCCAGCTCGGTGATCGGTTGTGCCAGCGAGCGATCCTTCATCCTGACCATTGTGACGACAGGCGGCAATTTGGTCAAGGGCCGAATCTGACCAAATTGCCGTCGGTCGGCAATTTGGCCCGGGCGACGGGCACGGAGCTGCCCACGGCCGCCAACATCGCGGCGGGCACGCTGCGGGCCTTCAACCTGGAGGCCGACCAGATGGGTCGCGTCGCCGACGTGATGACGGCCACGGCCAACAGCTCCGCCCAGACGCTGGAGGACCTCGGCGAGACGATGAAGTACGCCGCCCCGGCCGCCGGTGCGCGCCCCTGTGCCAGGAGACCTGGGGCCTGCTGGGTGTGCTGGAAGAGGACCGCATGCCATTCTGGATCAGCCTGAAGGGCGGCTCCCTCCGCCCGGCCCGGCAGTTCCTCTCCATGTGCCAGGAGGTCATGCGGGCCGGCAGGCACGAACTGCTGGACTGCGGCATCACCCTCTCGTCGCGGCTCGTCCAGGGCCGCAGTTTCGAGTACTACGTGGTCCGGTTCGCCGACCCGCACTGGCTGGCCCGGCGCGACCCGATCCACCGCCGGCTGAAACGGCTGCTCAGCCGCTTCGGGCGGGCCGAGATTCAGAAGACCTTCGACGCCGGACAATCCACCGCCCCGCCGCCGGCCGCGGCCAGCTAGCCGACACACCGTGGTGTCAGATGAAGAGCCCGCCTGTCATTCAAGCAGACCACGACGCGCGTTCACACGCCGTGAAGCTCGACAGAAGGGTGATGCAGTTCAAGGACAGCATCCGCCGCAACTGGCTGGAGCTGGGGCAGGTCCTCTCGGAGATCCAGCGGACGCTGGCCTACCGCGAGCTGGGCTTTGCCAACTTCCAGCAGTACGTCGAGGACCGGCTGGGGATCAGCCCGCGCTGGGCCAACTACCTCCTCTGCATGGTCCGCAAGGCCGAGCGCTTCGGCATCGACCACGACAAGATGGCCCAACTCGACATCTCCAAGGGCCTGGAGATCTTCCGCCTCAACGACGGCGACCAGGTCAAGAAGCTCCTGAACAGAACCATCCGTCACGGCATCCCGCTGAAAGAGCTCAGGCGCGAAGTAGCGGCCGCCTTGGGCTTGGTTTCAGAGACCGAGCCGCAGACTGTCCGCAAGGTCTGGTACTTCTCGGAGTCTCAGTGGTCCGTGATCAGCCAGGCCATCAAGGTCATCAGTCTGACCACCGGTTCCGACAGCGAAACCTACGCCATCGAGCTCATCGCCGCCGACTACCTCGCCGGCATCGGCGTCGACCAACCCACCTGAAGGAGATCACTCCCATGGCCCGACCAGCCAACACTCCTGCCCCCGCCCACGGCCTGCCCAACCACCCCTACCTCCACATCCTCACCCGCGACGCCTTCGCCTCCCAGCTCTGCGGCAGCCGCAGGAATCTCGAAGTCCACCATATTCTCTGTCGGTCGAGAGGCGGCGACGATTCGGACGACAATCTGCTGACCCTTTGCGCGATATGCCACGCAGAGGTCCACACCTGCAAGGTCACGTTCGGCCCTTCCTCGCTCTCGCGTCGCAGCCAGCAATAGCCTCGTACCGTTGCTGACCGCCTTCGCCGCCTGACAGAACGCATCACGCCAAGTACCGGCGACTGGGAGATTGCGGGCATACTTCGGAACAGTCGCCCCGGCCAACTCCGGTCGACACTCTCCGCGCGTGCATTGCCACTTTGGCAATCACGCCTCGACGCTTCCTCGCACCAGCGCCGCGACGATTCTCTCCGAGCTATGCCCGTCGCCGTAGAGGTCGCAACGATTGCCCACTGGTGGGGCTGCCCCGGCGGCTTCTATGTCGGCCACGGCCGCCAGGATCTTCTCCTGATCGGCGCCGGCGAGGCGATTGCAGCCGATCTTGATCAGCTCCACCCACTCCGTCTCATCGCGAAGCGTGATGCACGGCACGCCGGACCAGTAGGCTTCCTTCTGAACGCCGCCCGAGTCGGTCAGGATGATCCTCGCGTTGCGCTCGAGCATGAGCATATCCAGGTAGGGAATCGGGTCGATCACCCGTACGCGGTCGCCGATGCTTCCCAGTGTCCGCCCAAGCGTGTCTCGCGTCCGTGGGTGCAGTGGAAGGACGATCGGCCAATCGAGATGCCCCAGCGCCGCGAGGATCCCCCCGAGCCTGTCGGGGTTGTCCGTGTTCT
The DNA here is from genome assembly GCA_964575155.1 of uncultured Planctomycetaceae bacterium. Lineage (GTDB taxonomy): Bacteria > Planctomycetota > Phycisphaerae > SM23-33 > SM23-33 > CAZNSB01. Next base: position 13,694 of record CAZNSB010000058.1, read on the forward strand.
GCGGCCTGTGCACGGTGGCGAGGTAGAACGACTTCGGGGACAGGGACAAGTCCGACATGATCGTGCTGCGCCGCTCGGCCCGGGCGGCGTTGAATAGCATTGAGTCGTACATGACGTCACCGACCTGATGCACGCCTTCGGTGATACCTTCGGCGGCCAGGTTCCTGACGGCCACGTCCGTCGGGCAGATCAGCATCTTGGAGAGGTGGTCGGTGACGACACGGTTGACCTCTTCGGGCATCCTTCGGTTGAAGCTTCGCAGTCCCGCCTCGACGTGGATTGCAGGTATGTTGAGCTTCGCGGCCGCCAAGGCGCCGGCCAGGGTGGAGTTCGTGTCACCGTAAAGCAGCGTCCAATCGGGCCTTGCCTCCACAAACACGGACTCCAGCCGTTCCAGCATCGCGGCCGTTTGCTGACCATGTGAGCCAGAGCCCACTCCCAGGTTCGTCTCCGGACGGGGGATCTCCAGTTCGTCGAAGAAGACCTTCGACATGTTGTCGTCGTAGTGCTGGCCGGTGTGGACGATTCGCTCCTCGATGGTGATCTCGCCGCGACGGTTACTCTCTGCGATCGCGCGGCTGACCGCGGCGGCCTTGATGAACTGTGGCCGGGCGCCCACGATTGTCATGACCTTGATCGTCCGCATGGCGCCGGCCGTCATGACAGGAACTCCTTGATCTTCCCGGCGACGTAGGCGATCTGCTGGTCGGTGAGCTCGGGATAAATGGGGATGGCGAGGCTCTCGGCGGCGGCCTGTTCGCTCTGGGGGAAGTCGCCTTCGTTGTGGGCGAGGGAAGCGAAGCATTCCTGCTGGTGGAGGCTGAGAGGGTAGTAGATGGCCGTGCCGATCCCTTGTTCTTTCAGGAAGGCCTGCAGCTCGTCGCGGCGGGGAACCCGGATCACGTACTGGTTGTAGATGGAGACGCAGCGGTCGCGGATGACCGGCGTCGTGACCGGCTCGAAGTCGGCGAAGAGCTCCTCGTACCGGGCGGCGTTGGCGCGGCGGCGGGCCGACCAGTCGTCCAGGTGGCGGAGCTTGACCAGCAGCCCGGCGGCCTGCAGCGTGTCCAGCCGGAAGTTCCCCCCCACCCACTTGTGGTAGTACTTGGGCTTGGAGCCGTGGTTGCGGCACTGGGCGAGGCGATCGGCCAGCTCCGCCTCCTGCGTGACGACCATCCCCCCGTCGCCCAGTCCGCCGAGATTCTTGGAGGGGAAGAAGCTGAAGCACCCGACGGTCCCCACCGAGCCGGCCTTTCGGCCATTCTGCTCGGCGCCGATCGCCTGGGCGGCGTCCTCAATGACGAAGAGGCCCAGCTTGCCGGCGATGTCCATGATCGGGTCCATGTCGGCCATCTGCCCGAACAGGTGGACGGGCATGATCGCCTTGGTCCTGTCGCTGAGGGCGGCGGGGATCTTGGCCGGATCGATGTTGAAGGTCTCCGGCAGGATGTCGACGAACACCGGCTTTGCCCCCGTCCGCCAGATGCTCCCGGCCGTGGCGAAGAAGGTGTACGGCGTGGTGATGACCTCGTCGCCACATCCGATCCCGAGGGCCATCAGGCTGGCCAGCAGGGCGTCGGTGCCGCTGGAGACGCCCACCGCGGCGGCGCAGCCGCTATGCTCGGCCACGGCGGCCTCGAGCTGCTTGACCTCCGGGCCGTTGATGAAAAGCTGACTCTCCATGACGGCCTGGATGGCCGGGGTAATCTCCTCGCGAATGGTGGCGAACTGCGCCTTGAGGTCCAACAGCGGAACGTTCACAATGTGCTTTCCCATAGATGCTTATCGGCTGGCCGGTACGTGGTGTTCCTGGGCGCCACCGGCTACCGGCTACTGCTTCTCCTTCAGCTTGTGGTAGCCCACCTTCCCCTCCGCCATCTCCGGCGGCAGGGGGGCGGCTTCGTCAAGGTCGAGGCAGCGCAGGGCGCCGAGGGAGAATTCCTTGTACCGCAACCCGCTCTCCGGGCAGGTCATGACGCCGTGCTCATCGGCCTCGCCCAGCCGCTGCCCGTGCCGGCTCATCCACCCCACCTGCCGGGCGGGCACGCCCACCATGAGGGCGTAGTCCCGCACGTCGCCGGCGACGAGGACGTTCTGCCCGAAGATTCAGTTCCGGCCGATCTTCGCGCCGCTCATGATGTGGGCGAAGTGCCAGATCTTCGTGCCCACGCCGATCTCGGCCCCCTCGTCAACGTAGG
>CAZNSB010000059.1:0-15817 GCA_964575155.1 uncultured Planctomycetaceae bacterium
CAACTGTTCCGTGACGGGCGGACCGAAGGCGTGTTCCAGTTCGAGTCCGGGGGCATGCAGGACCTGCTGAAGAGGATGCAGCCTGACCGCATCGAGGATCTGATTGCCGCCAACGCCATGTACCGCCCCGGGCCGATGGAGCTGATCGGCGCCTACTGCAAGCGCAAGCACGGCACGGAAGAGGTCCCGTCGGTGCATCCGGTGGTGGACGACATCCTGGCCGAGACGTACGGCATCATGGTGTACCAGGAGCAGGTCATGCAGGTGCTCAACCGGCTGGGCAAGCTGCCCCTGAACACCGCCCTGACCCTGATCAAGGCCATCTCCAAGAAGAAGGAATCGATCATCGCCGCGGAGCGATCGGACTTCCTGGCCGGGGCCGCCCGGAACGGCATCGAGCAGGACGAGGCCGAACGGCTCTTCGAGCTGATCCTGCGCTTCGCCGGATACGGGTTCAACAAGGCGCACTCGACGCGGTACGCGATCGTGGCCTACCAGACGGCGTACTTCAAGGTGTATCACCCCTGCGAGTTCATGGCGGCGCTGCTGACCTTCGAGAGCGGCGACACCGACAAGGTGGTGCAGTACATGTCCGAGGCCAAGCGGATGGGCATCCCCGTGGGGGCACCGGAGGTGAACGCCTCCGGGTCGGACTTCACGGTGGACGCGGGCGGCAAGCACCCCGGGAAGAGGGCCGCCCCCGTGATCCGCTTCGGGCTGGCCGCCGTGAAGGGCGTGGGGCAGAAGGCGGTCGAGGCGATCATCGCCGCTCGCAACCGCCTTGGGGGCTTTCGCGACCTGTACCACTTCTGCGAGAACGTGGACCTCCGCATCGTGAACCGCGCCACCATCGAGGCGCTGATCAAGTGCGGGGCGTTCGACTCCCTCGGCGCTCACCGGGCGGCCATGCTGGCCGCCATCACCCACGCCATCGAGCTGGGCAACGCCGCCGCCGAGGACCGACGCAGCGGACAACTGAGCATGTTCGCCCCCGCCGAGGCCGACGCCCCGCCGCCCAGGTTCCCCGACATCGAGCCGCTCTCTGAAGCCCAACTGCTCCAGGCCGAGAAGCAGACCCTCGGCTTCTACGTGACGAGCCACCCGCTGGTCAAGTTCGGCCGAGAGCTGGAGGCCCTGTCCACCACCCGTTGCGCCGAGCTTCGAGACCTGTCGGCCGGTACGCCGGTGACCCTGGGGTGCATGATCGCCTCCCTGCGGACGCGGATCACGAAGAGCGGGCGGTCGGCCGGCCAGAAAATGGCCATCCTCACGGTGGAGGACCTGACCGGCTCGTGCGAGTGCGTCGTCTTCGCCGAAGCCTACGCGAACCTCACGCCCCTGCTGGGCGAGGAGGCGATCCTCTTCCTGACCGGCTCGGCGGACCGCCGCCGCGAAAGGCCGCAAATCATCGTCGACGACGCCATCCCCATCCAACAGGCCGTCGAGCAGCTCACCAGGTCGCTGCGGCTGCGGATCGGGCACGTGCTGGACGCCGAGAAGCTGCGAAAGCTGGGCGAGGTCCTCCGCGCTCACGGCGGACGCTGCCCGATCGATTTCGAGATCTCCCCCGCCACCCGGGGAGACCTCCGGGCCGTGGTCTCCCCCGCCAGCCAATGGCTCATTGCCCCAAGCCGCGATCTGTACGAAAAGCTCTGCGGACTCCTCGAGGAGGAAAACGTCGTCCTGGTCCCCAAGAGGCCCGAAAGGCCCACCAACGGCGGACGATACTACTCCCCCCGCCGTCCCCGCCAGCAAGCCGCCTTCGCCCCCTCCGGCCAGGGGCCGGGATGACCGGCCCAACCGACCTCATGGCTTCCGTCAAGCTCGCCCCGCCCGCGACAGCGCCAGTCCGGGCTCACTTCGCCTGTTCGGTGTAGACGGTCAGCTTCTCGATGCGGAGCGTGCAGCCCCAGGTGTAGAACCCGACCCGGCTGTGAAGGGAGCCCTTCAGCGGACTTCCATCCTGGAGTCTGAAGATCTCCTCCCCGTCGACCCCCAGCCGGATCGCCCCTCCCCTGTTCTCGGCGAGGACGTGGTATTTCCGTTCGGCCGTGACGGTGGCCTTCCTGTTGACCGTGGCGGCGATCATTTCGCCGTTCCGGATCAGCCGGCTGGCGCGGTTTCCGAACCCGCCGAACTGGAGGAGGTAACCCAAGCGGGGGCCTCGGTGTCGCAGGCAAGGCAAGATGGCGGCGAGGCGGCCCCGAGGCCGGGGGCCTTCGCCCGAGATCATCCGGTCGCGTCCGGCCCGCCGCAAGGCCGGCGCCGCGCTGGCATAGCGCCCGTCGGCCTGGCCGACATCCTGGGCCAAGACCGTCCCGATGGATCGCGCAACCACGCGCCCGCTGGGAAGAGATGGCACTGCAGCCGCCAGGCAATCAGCCGCACGGTGCAGTGCGAGGAGTAGGCCCTCGGTGTCTGATGGGAGCACAGTCGAGCCACACCCAGTTTGCGGGTCCCGTGTCCGTCGACCGTGCGGAAGGCTCCTGCCCTGAAACCGGTTAAGACTAGCCAGCCTTGCCGGAGGTCTTGGCTTGGAGTTTCTGCTTCATCAGCCGACCGGCCTTGAACCGCACCGTGCGCTTCGCGGGGACGTGGACGCGCTCGAGGGTCTTGGGATTCTGGGCAACGCGAGCAGCCCGCTGCCGGACCTCAAACACACCGAAGTCGCGGAACTCGAGGCGGTTGCCCTTGCTCAGCTCCTCGATGATCTCGTCCAAGAACCTCTGAACGATTTTCTTTGCCAGCACGTGCTTGCTCTTGGTGCTTTCGGCAATTCGGTCAACGAGTTCCTTCTTCGTTACCGTATGCATGGGCTACCCCTTCGCGCCTGGTTTTGCCTGTCAGAAAATGGGCCGTCTTGACCAACCGAACCGCCTCGCCAACGCTGGCAAGCAGCACGGGGACGATGCTGCAAGTCATATTACGCGAAAGATTTCTATCGCACAAAGAAAAATGTTGTCAATTGGCTTTTCCGCCCGCCGGGGCGGCTCAGTCCCGATACGGCCCCCCCGGGCGGTACACCAGCCGGCTCCCCGAGGGGATGCTTCCCTGCTCCTCAAAGATCAACAGCTCGTTCTCAGGCCTCAGCCAGGGCTCGGGCAGATAGTAGAACTCCTGCGGGCCGATGTTCCAGAACCGCCCGACATTGTGACCGTTCAGAAAGATCTGGCCCTTCTTGGCGGCAAGGATCCGCAGGAACAGCGGCACCGAGGTTGGGTTGTACTTGAAGCGGGAGCGATACCAGGCCGGCAGGCCCTTGCCAACGACCCTTCCCTCCCCGGCCGGCATGGTCCACGCGCGGCTGGCCCATTTCCCCTTTGCCGAGACCGACTCGATCAGCAGGTGCAGCTTGATGCTCTCCAACTCCTTCGCACTCACCTCGCCCCACAGCAGCAGCTTCAGGCGGTTCTTGCCGCGCTTCAGCTCGTTGCCCAGCGTCACGTCCCCGTACCCGCCGGAGTTGGCGAAGAACCCCGCCTGCCGGTCGTTACACAGGATCACCATGTGGTGGGGCAGCCCGGCGTAGGACAGGTGCACGGGATGGATCTTCGGCAGATCGAAGGCCACCTCCGCGGTCCACAGGTCGCCGGCCTCCAGGCCGGGCAGCATGTGCGACATGAGTCGCGGCACCATCCGCCTGGAGAACTCTCCGCCGGACCGGAGCTTGAACTTCTTCGGCCGCAGCCGCTTGGCATCCCAGATCTCGCCATAGATGCCCTTGGCCCCGCCCAGCTTGGGGCCGACATTGTGCCGCCCGAGATTATCCACGAGGAAGACCAGCACGTTGGGGCCGCGGCGAAGGGCCGCGGTGATGGGCTTGCGTTGGGCGCCGGGCCCTCGTCCCCAGATGCCGACCATTTGCCCGTTGACGTACACGGCGGCCCGGTCCTCGCATTCCGGAAGGAAGAGGTGCCGGCGGATCGCCCGGGGCGAATCCACCTGCAAGCGGTACCAGCCGTACCCGTGCATGATGCCCGCCGCGGCCAGGTCCCTCGGATGGTCCAGCTTCTCCCATGCCAGGTCGTCGTTGATCGGCTCGTCGCAGACGCGGACCCGCGAGAACGTCCCCAGCCGGGGGGCCGTCGGCTTGCGGCTCCGGACGGGCTTGACCTTCCTGCGGGCCATCTGGCCCTCGGGCGAAAGGATGGCGTACTGCCTGGAACCGTCTGCCGGAACCACGTCATCGACGGTCTCGCCGACGAACTTCGGCCCCAGCAGCAGCGCGCCCTCCACTTCCCACGTCCGCTGGGCCAGATCCGTGTTGATCACCACCAGTCGCTGCCCGCGATGCTCCAGCATCGCCGGCTCGTCGGCCTTCGGGACCGTCGTGCGCAGCTCCTTGTCATTGATGCAGATCCGACCCTCCCACCCCGCCGGGCCGTGCAGCACCAACGCGCCCTCGCCGAACACCCCCAGCGGCATCAGGTTGGCATAGTCCAGCACCCGGTCCGGAGCCAGGCGAACCCGGATCGGAACGGCCGTGGCGCCCAGCGGCTCCAGCGAGACGTCCAGCTCCCTTCCGTCCATCAGAGAGATCCTCGCGTCGGTGACCCCATCGCACCCGTTGTTGGTCACCACCGCGATCCTCCCGGTCGGCCCGGAAACGTTCAGTACGCCCGTCCCGCTGTGGGCCGTCACCGTCGGCCCTTCCATCCGCGCCTGGGCAAAGACGTGGCCGAAGTGCGTGCCCAGCATGTTCACCAGCTTGGTCAGGTAGTACTTCTCGGTCAGGCCCCCGCCCTCGGCCAGGGGAGCGTCGTAGTCGTAACTGGTCGTCTGGTAGGAGGTCTCGTCGACGTTGACCTGGCTGCCCCAGAAGCCGAAGTTCGTCCCGCCATGCCACATGTAGTAATTCACCTGGCACCCGCAGCCGAGAATCTCCAACGCCCGCCGGGCCACCTCGCGGGCGTCCTTGGCGTGGTGCTCGCCCCCCCAGTGATCGAACCACCCGGGCCAGAACTCCGTCGCCAGGAGGGGCGCGTCGGGTTGAGCGGCCCGGAGGCGTTTGAGGCCCTGGACCTCGCTGCCGAAGTTGTTGAAGCACTCCACGGTATCGGGGATTCGCGGCTCGGTGAGCATGTTGCAGGTGATGATGGGGATTTCAAACCCTGCGCGTCGGGTCAATTGGCTGATGAACTGGCCGTAGTTCACCCGGTCGGGCATGGTCGTGAAGTAATACTCGTTCTCGTTCTGAATCAGGATGATGTTCCCGCCGTGGGTCACCTGGAGATCCGTCAGGCGAGGCAGGAGCTGCGCCAGGTACTTGTCGAAATAGTGCATGTAGGCGGCGTTGGCCGTCCGGTAGGCAACGCCGCTCTTGACGGACAGCCAGGCAGGGAACCCTCCGAAGTCCCACTCCGCGCAGATGTACGGGCCCGGGCGGAGAATCACGTACAGCCCCAGGGACTGGGCCTGGAGGATGAACTCCCGCACGTCCGCATCCCCTTCGAAGTCCCACTCGCCCTGAACGGGCTCATGGCGGTTCCAGGCCACGTAGGTCTGCACACAGTTGAGGCCGGCCCGCTTGGCCTTCAGCAGACGATCACGCCACAGTTCACTGGGGACGCGGAAGTAGTGAATCGAGCCGCTGGACAGCCACACCCGCTGCTCGTCCACGATGTAGCTGCGGTCGTCATACCGGACGGTTGGCATGTTCGTATCCCCTAATGAGCGGGGTACTTGGACCTGTTGGACGCGATCGGCAGGTCAGTGTACCCGGTCTGCGTGCCCATGCAACAAAATTCACGCCCCCAGGGCAGTTCTGCCTGAATCGGCGCGGTGCCGGCCCGCCTGCGGCCTGCCCGCGTAAGTCGCCTTTTGAAAAGGTGTTATCGAGGATCCCGCCGGTCCCGCCGCGGACCGGAACCATGCCCCAGGCCAGCGAAAAAATTCCGTCCCGCCGGCCGATTGCCCCGCAGTCCCACCCGATGAGTGCCGCAAGCCGTGTCTTCGAAAAACGTTAGCTCTCGTCCCGCCCGCCCCGACGCCCAAGGCCCGCCCCGCCGCCGATGCGGGTTGAGAATGCGAGAATTCGGCATCCCAGCTCGTGCTTGCATCTGGCCACAAGACCGGGTCAAATGCCCTCGCGAGTCTATATTGCGCCGCGGGGGGGAATGACCGGCGGCCAGGGCTTGCGGAAAGGACGACAAGAGTGCCCAGAAAGACCCTCCCGCTGGTTCTCTGCATCGCTGCCGGAGTGCTCTCCCCGGCCGGACGTTCGCACGGCCAAGGCATCGAGCGGAAAGCCGATGAGAAACGCATTCACCAGGTGGACAAGTCCTGGCTGGCGGGCACCCTCCAGCCCAGCCCCGACAACAGGCGGTTTGCCTACGTCGTCCAGAAAGGCAGGGTGGACCCCAAGACGCGGCGCCCGGGCCCGGCGGCCAAGGAAAAAAAGATGAAGCTCTTCGTCGTCCTGGACGGCAAGCCACAGGAGAAGACCTACGAGGACATCGGCCCGGACTTCCTCTTCAGCCCCGACAGCAAGCACTTCGCCTACGCCGCCCGGCAGGGCAAGGAGGTCTTCCTGGTCGTCAACGGGGTGGAGTTGACGAAGTACGATGACGTGCTCAGACACAGCGTCGCCTTCAGCCCCGACAGCCGGCGGCTGGCCTACCTCGCCGTGAAGGAGAAGAAGTGCTATGCGGTCGTCCAGCCCGCCGGCGGGCAAGCCGGCGCCGAGGAACAAGGCCCTTACGACGACCTCGCCGCCGAGACGACGGTCTTCAGCCCCGACAGCAAGCACCTGGCGTGGGCGGCCCGAGTCGGCGAGAAATGGTTCCTGGTGCTGGACAAGAAGAAACAGAAGGCCTGCGACGGGATCATCGACGGCAGCGTGAAGTTCAGCGCCGACGGCAGGCGCCTGGCCTACGCCGCGGTGTTCGACGGGCGATGGTGCGTGGTCCTCGATGGGAAAGGGATGACAAGGCACGACAACGTCGGGCAGATCACGCTGAGCCCCGACGGCCGCCGGCTGGCGTACGCGGGGCGCGAGGAGGACAAGCAGTACGTTGTGCTGGACGAGAAGCGCGGCAGCCCGTACGACGGGATCGTGCCGGAGTCCCTGGCCTTCAGCGCCGACGGCAAGCGCTTCGGGTACATGGTCGAGACCACCAAGCGGAAGCAGTTTCTCGTCGTGGACGGCAAGGAGGTCGGCAAGCAGTACGCCAACGTCCTCCAGGGCCCCCTCTTCAGCCCCGACGGAACCAAGCTCATCTACATCGCACGGGGCGAGGAGAAGAAACAGTTCGTGGTCGTGGCCGGCCCCGGCGGGCAGGCCGGCGGCCGCGAGCACGAGAGGTACGACCGCGTCGGCGGCGGCAGCATCGCCTTCAGCCCCGACGGCAAGCGCATGGCGTACGCCGCCATGAACAACAGGCAGTGGTTCGTCTGCGTCGACGAGAGGGTCGGGCGGGCCTACGGCCTGGTGAAGGGCATCACCTTCACGCCCGACAGCAGGCACGTCGTGTACGCCGCCCAGAAGGGCAGGCATCAGATCGTGGTCGTCGGGCGGAACGAGGGCCTGACCTACCAGCGGATCCTCAGCCTCTACCGCGGCCCGGGCGTCGTGTTCGACTCGGGCACCGAGTTCCGCTATCTGGCCGGCATCAAGCACGGCATCTTTGCCGTTCGCGAGAAGATCGTGATCAAGAAGGCCGCCGCGGCAAACTGACCTCGCCCGCCGGCAATCCGCAGCCCGGGTCGGCGGAACCGGCCTGTGCTGCACGGCCGAGATGACCAGCGCAAAGGAGACCTCTCATGCGAACAACCGTTGCGATCGGGCTGGCGATGCTCCTGGTCTCGGCGGCGATCTGGGCCGGCGATGCCAAGAAGAAACCTGACGTAGTCGAAGCCCTGATTGCCAAGGGCCTGGCCGAATACAGGAGCGGCAAGACGCAGGAGGCCATCGCCGACCTCCAGAAGGCCATCGCCATGATGCAGAAGTCACTCCAGAAGGGCATGGCGGCATTCTTCCCCAAGCCGCCGCCCGGCTGGGAGGCGGGCAAGGTCGAATCGACGGCGATGACCATGGGCTCGGGCGAGCAGTCCGGCTCGTGGACCCAGGTGACCCGGAGATACGCGAGGACGAAGGACAAGGTCACTGTCACGGTCACCATGGTGAACGCTCCGCGGCTGATCGAGGCGCAGAAGAGCGCCTCCGCCGCCTACAGGAACCCCCAGATGTTGAAGATGCTCAACCGGGACCCCAAGACCAGGATCGCCCTCATCGACCAGGCCGGCTGGTTCGGGTGGACGGTCGTCAACAAGGGCCGGAGCGCCCAGGCCAGCGCGTTCTCCAAGGGCTGCCTCCTGACCGCCCAGGCCGGCAACGACGACGAGCAGGCGCTGAAGGCCATCTGGAACGCCATCGACCTGAAAGCCCTCGCCGCCGCCCAGCTCAAGCCCGCGCCCAAGTAAGAGCCTGAAACCGACCGAAAGTCGTCCACAGATTGCACGGATTACACAGATAAGTGATTGTAGTCCCGGACGTTTCGCCTCCTCCCATGGACCGGACATCTCCGGGGTCCGCCCCGGCGGCGGGGAGAATGTGGCGAAGGCCTCAGGCCCGCGATGAGCGGCGGAAGAGAGCAACCGAGACTTACCCGCCGGTCAGGTGGCCAGCAGGCCGGCGCGGCGGAGGGTCTCCAGGACGAGGCGCTCAAAGGGCGCCGACGTCGGGGCCTGAAGGTACAGGGTCGAGCGCGACAGGCAGGTCTTCCGGAGGGCGGTGGTGAATTCCGCCCATCGCCGGCGGTAGCTCGCCAGCACCTCCTCGGTGACGTGGACGCTCATCTGCCGGCCGGACTCGACCGCCGCCAGCCGGCCCGCCCCGAGCATCCGCGGAGAGGCGTCGGCGACGTCCACAATGTGCAGGGCGATGACCTCGTTCTTCGGCCTTCGGAGAAACCCCAGCGCGTCGGAGAGGGCGTCGGCGACGTCGATCATGTCGGTGAGGATCATGACGGTTCCCGGCCGGCTGCGCGACCGGTTGAACTGCTCGGCGGCGTCGGCGAGGCGGGTCGGCCCGGCGGGGGCGAGGCCTTCGAGGAACTCGAGGACCTCGAGGATCTGCCCGCGGTTGCGCCCGGTCTTCATCCCGTCGTGGAGGGACTCGGCGAAGGGAAGGATGTTGACGCGGTCGAGGCTGGCCATGGCGACGTAGGCGAGGGCGGCGGCCATGCGGCGGGCGTAGTCGAACTTGCAGACCTCTCCGAGGCCCATGGACTCGGAGCAGTCGAGCAGCAGCGTGACGGCCCCCTCGGAGTGCTCGTGGAAGAGGCGGAGGAGGAGTCGCTCCATGCGGGCATAGTAGTGCCAGTCGAGGAAGCGGAGGTCGTCGCCGGGGGCGTAGGCGCGGTGGTCGGCGAATTCGAGCCCGTCGCCCATCCTGGGCCCGCGGCGCTGGCCCGGTGTGGGGGCGGCGGCAAAGATCCTCTTGGCCAGCAGCCCCAGCCGCTGGAGCCGCCGGAGGAAGTCGTCGTCAAAGAGCTTCTTCACGAATGACACGAATTAGTCTCGAATTGCCCGAATTACAACAGGCTTTTGCCGATTCGGGACCCCCCCCGCCTGCGTCCGTTGCCGAGGTGAGCCCGCCGGGGACGGCCCGCCCCGGCGCGGGGTGCGCCTCAACCGGTGGAACTCGCGGTCACAACTGCATCTCGATCCGCCGGGCGCCCTTCTCATCGCCGGCCGCCCGGAGCAGACCGGCCAGACGCCTCCCGATCTCGTGATGCGCCGTGCCCTGCCGGAACTGGCTCTTTCGCTTCCGCGCCCTGCCGAACAGGTTCCGGTACATCTTGACGGCCAGATCGCGCCGGCCGGCGTCGATCAGGAGGTTCTCGGCCCGGGCGGAGGCGTCCAGCACGATCTCGGCCACGTCCACGCACCCCAGGGCTGCCTGCTCGTAAGCCCGAAGGGCCTGCGGTTTCCTGTCCTGCTGGCGGTAATCGTCGCCGAGGGCGATGAGGATTCTCCCGCGGAGGTCGGCCCGAGCGCCGTAGACGCCTATGGCCTTGCGGTAAAGCCTCTCCCGCCGAGCCGGGTCGGGGATGGTGGGAACGATCTCCATCACGACGACGCGGCTGTAATCGGGATAGTCCTTCGCGGTGCGAGTGACGAGGACGTCGAGGAACCGGCCGAGGTCCTTGACGGGCAGGCGGTTCTTCTTTCGCATGCTGATGATGAATCGCCACGCGGGGGGGTGGACCAGGTTGCGGGCGATGGCGGCGTCCAACAGGTCCTCCACCAGGGCAAGGTCCAGCTTCCTCTCGACCTTGATCCATCCGGTGTCGGCCGGAGGCTTGTCGTCCTTGCCGGCGAAACGCTGATCGTACAGCCGGGCGAGCTTCCGGAGGACGTCCAGGTCCACCCGATCGGCCCGGTCGCGGGCCTGATCGGCCAGGCGGGCAAGGAGGACGGCGGCGTCGGCCTCTTCGCGGCGGGCAAGCGGGAGCTGGGCGGCCATGCCCAGCAGCGTCAACTCGGAATCGAGGATGGCCCCGCCGGTGGCGGGGTCGCGGAGCTTGCCGAGGAAGAACTGGTACTCGGGGTACCTTCCCGTCCGACAATCCCAATACGCCGTTTGCCCGCGGGGAGCCACCTTCAGGCAGGCGATCCAGGCGTGGCCGAGGCCGCCCTTGGAGCGCCCGAACACGATGGCGGCGGGCATGCCCAGGGCCTTGCAGACCTCAGCGGCATAGTAGGACTGCTCCAGGGCGTCGCCGCCGAGTCGGCTGATGTTCCGGAGGGTGTACGGCGCCGTCTTGATCCTCTTGGCCCCGCCCTTCCGGCGCATCTCGCGGTCGATCTCGACGTCCACGTACGCCCGGGCCGGGTCCGACGCCCCCGCATACTTCGCCGCCGCCCACCGCCGCTCGACGATGCCCAGACGCGTATCGGCCAGGTATCGCGACAGCTCGTAGGGCATCTTCTTGAGGTCGTAGCGGAACGGCACTTTGGCCCTCGTGTACCATTGGAAGCTGTGCACGATGGAAGCGGGCGCCGGCTGCGCGCGGTAGTGTTTCAATGGTTCGGCGGTGGCGAAGGCCACTGCCAGCTCGGGATGAGCCAGGACGTCCTTTTCGGCGGCGCCGGCCAGCTCGAACAGCCTCTCCAGAGACTGCTCGGCGGAGGGCACGTCGCCCAGCGCGCGAAACAGCCGGCGCGAGACCCCGCGGTGCCCCAGCAGCCAGGCGGCGAACTCCTTGTTCTTGGCGACCTCCCCGGCCAGGGGCAGGTACGTGCAGGCCTTGAGCACATACGTCATGTCGTTGAGTGCGGCCAGGTCGTCCAGGTGCCCGCATTGCAGCCGGCGCAGCATGGCCGTCTGGATTCGTCGGGCAAGGACGGGATACTCGCCGGTGGCCGAGAAACGCTTCAGCTCGTCCAGGCAGACCTCGCTGAGCCAGCGGTCATCGCATTCCGCGGGCTTGGACTTGCCCGGGCGCGTCGCCGGGCGCCGCCCCGGCGACAGTTGACCCGCCGCCGCGCCCGCCAGGAGCCCCAGCCCGAGCAGACCGAAGACGCCGTCCCGCAGGATCATCGGGCGTTCCCTTTCCAGGAAGGCGCGCCGCAAGAGGCCTCCTGCCGCCGCGACAGGCAGTGCAGGCCGATGCGGCGCCGCCGAGCCGACGCAGAAACATTTTCGGCGTTGCCTGTACAAGGCGCCATGTGCACTAATGGTAGCATGCCCAGCCGAAAGGGAAAGGCGCGGCGGCGGGTGAAAGACTGGAAGCGCCGGTACCGGGAGACGGACCCGCATGCCCTGGACGAGGCCCACGAGGCGGAGACGCTCCAGAAGCAGCGCGTGAAGCTCCCGCCGGGGCGGGAGTCCGGGCTGACGGAAGCGGACCTCACCGGCCGGCCGCAGGCGAGGGGAATGGTCACCGGCATGTTCCGCGGCGGGGCCTACGTCCGCGTCGGCGGCGAGGACCTGCCTTGCAGCATCGCCAAGACGTTCCGGGCCCCCGAGGGCAGCACGCCCCTGGCCGTGGGGGACGAAGTGGCCCTGGCCCTGGCCAGTTCGGAGCCGATCACCGGCCGGAAGGCGGCCGACAAGGACCGCGCCGACGGCGTCATCCTCTCCCGACAGCCGCGCCAGACCGCCCTGGTCCGCCCCCAGCCCACCAGCGGCAAGCGCCGCAGCCGGTACCAGCGGCAGGCCTTCCAGAAGATCCTCGCCGCCAACATGGACACGCTGCTGATCGTCGCCTCGACCCGGCGCCCGGCGATGCGCGGCGGGCTGATCGACCGATTCTGCATCTCGGCCGAGTACGGGGAGATGACCCCGCTGGTGGTCATCAACAAGATCGACCTGGGCCCGCCGGACGAGCAGGTCCTGGCCGATCTGGCCGCCAGCGAGACGCGGGTGTTGTGCTGCTCGGCGACGGGGGGGGAGGGGCTGGAGGAGCTGCTTTCGGCGATTCAGGGCCGCCGGAACGTATTGGCGGGGGCATCGGGGGTGGGAAAGTCCACGCTGGTCAACGCCATGGTGCCGGGGGCGGACCTGCGGACGCGCGAGGTCCGGACGAAGGACGACCGCGGGCGGCACGTCACCGCCGCCACGACGGTGCATGAGCTTCCCGGAGGCGGCATCATCGTGGACACGCCCGGCGTCCGGGAGCTGGCGGTGGACATGGCCCCGCCCGAGTTGCGGTGGTACTTCACCGAGTTCGACGAACCCGCCCGCCGGTGCCGATTCAACGACTGCACCCACACCCACGAGCCCGACTGCGCGGTCCGCGCCGACGTCCAGGCCGGTCGTATCCCCTCCCGCCTGTATCAACGCTACCTGCGAATCCTCGAGACGATCTGAGGACGCCGCCGGCGGCAAAATCGGTCTTGAACCAGGGGAGAACTCCTGTTATCCTATGAATAGGAAGAAGGCCCGCGGCAGTCGCAGGCACCCGAGCAACCCGCGTGGGCATTATCCATCTCTCTTCCCCCCGCGGCCTTCGCCGAAGTAACAGAGACTCGCGCCAACCTTACCGAAAGCAGGTGACCTATGTCTGCCTCGGAACCCATCGTGCGCGGTGCCTCCGCGCCCGAAGCGGGCGGGAGCGACGCGGAGCCGCCGGAACAGCCGACTTCCTTCGAAGCGGCCCTGGACCGGCTGGCGCAGGCCGTCGCCCGGCGAAAGGCCGAGCCCATCTGCATCGCCTACCTGCTCCTTCGCCGCGCGGGGCGGGGCATGTCGGTTCGGAAGGTCCTCGATGCCGCCGACAAGGCCACCGGCGGGAAGGCCCGCGGGGTGATCGTCTCGGCCTATACCCAGCGCCGCTGCTACATGTGCCGCGACGGCAGCTCCCGCTGCAAGACCTGCCAGGGCACCGGCGCGGCGGAGGGAAAGCCCTGCCCGCAGTGCGACGGACTCGGCGTGGAGCCCTGCGACTTCTGCATGGGCGCCGCCTGGAGCGACCTCGATCAGGTCCCCCCCGAGCTCAGGCCCGCCGTCGCCCACCGCCGGCTGGCGCACGTGGAAAAGGAACTGCGCCGCCTCAGCCGCCTGCCGGGACCGGAACAACTGCGCTCGATGCAGATCAACCCGGACCAGAGGAGCCGACTGGCAACCTGGTTGATGCGCCTGCGAGGGCGGCTGGTGATCCCGGCCGGCGTGGAGGGCGGCAACGGCAGGCAGCGAGCCGAGCAATTCGCCGCCGCCATCGAGACGGTTGGCCGCCTTCTGGACGCGATCCGCCCCCCCCAGGCCGGACCCGCCGACTAGGCGATCCGCCGGGGCTGCGCCCCGGCCTACAGGCTGAGCGGCAGGCCGGGGCATCGCCCCGGCGCCGGCGGGGCGATCCGATCACGTTCTGCGCCGCCTCCGCAGCAGCCCCAGCGCCCCCAGGACCATGAGCGTCGTCGCGGGGGGGGCGGGCACCTGCCCGCCGGCAGGCGTGGCGGGCGCGCCGCCCCCGCCCTCCGCGCCCCTGCCGTAGTTGTTTGCAGCGATGGCCAGGTCCAGCACGCCCACGTAGCCGTCGCCGTTGAAATCGGCGTCGGCCCAGCCGACCTCGCTCTTTCCGAGGTTGTTCGCCAGCGTGGCCAGGTCGAGAATCCCCACCTCCCCGTCGAGGTCGGCGTCGCCGTAGTAGACGCCGAGGATGTCCTCGACCAGATGGTCCGCGTCGTCTTTATCCACGACGTCGTCGGCGGTCAGGTCGTAAGGCCAGACGCTCTCGCCGCCGACGTGGATCTCGTTGAGCAGCAGGTCGATGTCCTGGTCGTTGATGTTCCCGTCGACGTCGAAGTCGCCCAGAGCGGGGATGTTGCCCTGAATCCAGCCGGCGTAGGAGCGAACGCGGACGGCGAAGCCCTTGTCCCCGTAGGCGGGCCAGTGCTCCGGATCGCCGGAATCGACGCCCGCATTGATCCCGGCGACCTTCAGCGTGCCGCCGATGTCCACGAAGGTCGGCCCGCCCGAATCGCCGGCGCCGATCATCACGTCCGTCCCGTTCTCGTCGAAATCCATCTGGAGGTAGTGCACGCCGGAGAGATACCGGGTGCGGTCGATCAAGTTGGTCCCGGCGCGTTTGGTTCCCCGTGGGTAGTCGGGGTCGCCGCCTTCGCCCACGGAGGTGCCCGTCCCGCTCATGCCGTACCCGACCAGGATGCCGGTCATCCCGCCCTCGCCCGTGCCCGTGTACAGCTCGTAGCCGCCCAGCCCCGTGTTCGAGGACAGCCGAACCAGCGCCAGGTCCACGACGGGGTGGCGAATGGTGTCTGCCCAGTCGCAGGTGACCGTCCCGCTCTCCAAATGGAGCGTGAACTGCCTGTCCGTGCCGTAGTCGACGACGTGCCCCGCCGTCAGCACAAACCACGGGCTGACCAGGACGCCCGTGCTGCCGCCGACGGCGTTGTGGTATCCCACCATGTCGTAGTCCGACGGCGGGTGGACCTCATGCGAAGCCGGGTCGTCGTTGACCACCAGCGCATACCCGGAAGAAGCGGAGATGCACAGCGCGGCGCTCAGGGAAAGCAGCGCCAGACAGATTCCCGCAGATATGCGCTTCATCCGCCTCGCATCCTCCTGTCGGCTTCTCGACCGGGTCCCGGTCCCACCCGGACAGCGCCGACACATGGGCCTTGGCGGCACCGCTCTCCGGTGGAGTGTCACCTCCGCCCATTCGCCGGCTTCAGCCAACCTTATTGTACCCCACAACCCGAATCCTGAACAGCCTCGTTTCGGCAATTCGAGCCGATTGCGGCCTTCCAGGCCGGGGGGCAGGAGTCCGGAGGGCCGTGTGCCGCGCCGCCGCGGTCAGGGCGGGCGGGGCACCCCGCGCCCGGCCGGCGCGGAGGCCGGGGCGGTCGCCGCCCGCAGGGCCTCGGCCCGGACGCCGTCGGCATTGGCGCGGTCGTCCCGGCCCATCGACCGATGCAGCCTGGCCCGCAGGTCATAGTAGGTTGGCTGGAAGTCCTGGATCGCGATGGCCCGGCTGACGTCTTCCAGGGCGGCCTCGCGCCTGCCCAGGGCCTCTCGGGCGACGCTGCGCCAATACAGGCAGGCATCGGAACGGGGATGGATGGTCAGGGCGTCGGTGAAATGCGTTTCGGCCTGGGCGTACTGCTCGCGATGGAGGGCCACCATGCCGCGCTTGTACGCGGCCTCGAAGAGTTCTCGCTCGGAGGTCGGCATCAGCGCGTACACCCCGCCCAGGACGGCGTCCAGCGCCGGCGCGAGCGAACCGGTCCATACCAGCACGATCAAAAGGATGACGAAAAGCCCTGTCGTCTTCCTGCCGAAGGACGGCTTCAGGCGGGGAATGAGGCACGGCCAGATCTTCGATCCGTCCAGCGGGGGGATGGGCAGCAG
>CAZNSB010000060.1:0-15792 GCA_964575155.1 uncultured Planctomycetaceae bacterium
CTCCTCCTCGACCGCACCGGCCAGGGCCGAAAGGGAATCGCCGCCCGACTCCTCCTGCTCCTGCGCCGGGGGCACCTCCACCACCGCCCGGCACTTCGGGCACCGGCCCCGCTTGCCCGCGAGGCCTTCGCTGACCCGCATCAGTGCGCCGCACGCCCTGCATCTGAACTCGATCATGGCTTCTCCCCTGAATTCGACCCGGCGCCGGCACGGCTGACTTCGGCGAGCTCGGTCGAGCCGCACAAAGCGCAGCCGCCTGCCTGCCGGCGAGGCAGGTGGCACCAGGATGGAGCCGTTCGCTCGGCCATACGCTAAGAGCACCCGCCGGCTAGGTCAATCGCCTTCGGCCTTGAGCCGGCCGCGCCCTCCCCGCCACCGTTCGCCTGTCCGCTGCTTCAGGACCGGTGGACCGTCTCCTGGAACGCCCGACGCTGACGCTCCTGACGGCATCCGTCGTGGGCGGGGAGCCTCGCGAACCGGCCAGCCGCGCGGCTGGCCGGTTCGCAAGCCGAGGTCGGTGCCCGCCGCATCACCACGACCCATCTCGCAGCCGGAGGGCATGGTCCTGAAAGACTACCAAGACGGAAGCAGCGCACATTGGAAATACGGGGGTCATCACCCCGGCGATTTCTCGCCGCCAGGCACCTCCCACCTGACGGCCCCGCCGGCCTGGTACGCCTCGTACGCCTGCTGGATGGCCTCGGCCTCGGGCCTTCCGCGGTGGACCCACACGCGGTAGCGGGCGCGGAGGGGCTTTCCCGGCTCCAGCGTGAAGGGCTTGGTGCCCGGCCAGCAGACGCACAGCGGGCCGTAATGCCGCGTCAGCCACATCGGCGGGTAGTCGGGGTGCTCGGGGTGGATGAAGACGGCCGCGCCGCTGGGCTTGCCGGCCTTGCCGAAGACGCCCGCCATGTCCGTCCACGGCAGGCGGGCCCGCTGGAGGTCCTTCGTGGTCCGGCCGGTGGGGGCGGTGATGACCCCGTCTTTCGGCCGGGTGAACCGGAAGGTGAAGCCCCCGTAGGCCGCCCCCGGCCGGCCCTTGATGGTGACGGGCTCCTTCCCCGCCGTCCAGGTGAAGTCGAAGTCGATCGCCCGCCCGGCCGGGTCGGCGCGGTAGACCGTCACCAGCAGCTTCTCGCGGACGACCTCCTTCGCGCCGGCGTGCCAGGCGGTCTCCACGCCCAGGGCGGCCGCCGCCGCGCCCGCGTGCCGGCAGCTCCACCGCTCGAACTGGTGCCGGAACC
Source organism: uncultured Planctomycetaceae bacterium (assembly GCA_964575155.1). Classification (GTDB taxonomy): domain Bacteria; phylum Planctomycetota; class Phycisphaerae; order SM23-33; family SM23-33; genus CAZNSB01. The sequence continues at coordinate 1,245 of CAZNSB010000060.1, forward strand.
GCGCGGGCACCCACGACTCGTAGTTGGTCTTCTTGTCCTCCCCGACGTACAGGTACGGCCACGCCCAGAAGACCCCGCGGTGGTGCGGGTGGTCCTTCTTCTCGAAGTCCGCCGTCAGCACCTCCCCGTCCAGGCCGTGGACCGGGTGGAAGTAGTTGCTCCGGTCGTACTTCCTGTACTTCTCCGCCGCGCCGGGGTGCTTCATCAGCCCGTGGTTGTACACCAGCACCGCCCGGTCGCCCTCGTGGAGCCCCAGAGACCTCTCCGTGACGGGCTTGAACTCGAACGCCTTCTTCGGCGCCGCCTTGGCGGGCCGGAGGGTCAGCCGCCGCGGCCCGTCGCCTTCGGCGGGGCCGATCACGGCCAGGAGCTTCCGGTCCTTCTCGCCGATCACCTCCGCGGGGATGCCCTTGCCCTTCTCGATCAGTTCCCAGGCCTTGCCCGCCTCGAGCTTCACGGCGTCGGGCACGTCGACCGTCACCGCCAGCGGCTGCTTGCAGGCAGGGACGACCACCGCCGGCTCGGCCGCGGCGGCGCCCGGCAGCGAGAAGCTGCCCAGGACCAGAAGGATGACAATGTGCCGGACATGCCTCATCGTGACTCTCCTGAATCTGGGTGTGGCTGGTTCGGCGGCCGGTCGGACTCGCCGCCCGCCAACACTCCTGAAACACTCCGTCCGGGGCTTGTGTGTCGCGGACAAAGGGGTAAGGATCCTGATTCTGTTGGGGGCGCTCGCATATTGCGATCCCTTCGTTTGACCCTTCCGGGGCGCAGGTTCGCCCTGCCGGGGCCCGGGGCAGCTCGCGCGGGGATGATACTGACCTCCCCCGATGCTTGCGCCACGGGCGAGAGGGGGAGATTCGCGGCCGGAAGGTGGCGGCAAGGGCGATTGACGGCACTAATGTAATATATGGGGGGACAGCGCATTGGCCGGGCGGGGCGGGACCAGGGGGCCGGCCCCGGCCCGCGGCCGGGGAGGGCATGATTGTACGCGATCGCGGACATTCGCGCAGCCGCTTCTAAAAGAGCCAGTTACGAAAAATTCCGCCCGCTGCGGGCATTAGTAAAAACGCTTTTACCTTCAACCCAAAAACCCCTTTCCAGGAAAGCACTTACGACGAAAAGGCCGGGAGCGCTTTTACCTTTTGACCGGTCGGCGAATTTTGCACAAGGCGTTGTGGGAGAAGCAGTTGCGTGCGTAAACGAGGGTGAGTGGACCGGTAAAAACGTGTACTGATGCCCGGCGGCGGGGAATCGGGGCGAAATTCGCAATCGCGAAGAAAGCGTCGGCCTGCGAGGAATCCGCGATGAATCGTGGGACATCGTGTGGTTTTGTGTCGACATTCGCCCTGGGCGGTGGCATGCGTGCGATGCTTCTGGGCGGCCGCCCGCCCGCGCGGGTGCTTACGCGAACGGCCGCGTAAGCAGGGCACCTGACCTACTGTTGCGTGGCCAAGATACGCCCTGGCGATCCGCTGGGCGAGGCATCAGCATGGAGACATGGGAGCTGGTCTAACATCTGCGGGACGCCCGGCCGGCCCCCAAGAAGGCCGGAAAACGAGATGATGTCCCCTGACAAGCGACCGCCGGGCAAAGGTTCGAAGATGACCGCGACGCCCGTTGCGGGTATCATGCCGCAGGGCGGTGATGAGGTCCAGCTTATTCCGCCGGTTCGGCCGGCGCGCCCGCAGGAGACGAACATGCCCATTCGCATCGGGATCGTCGGGCTGGGGTTCATGGGGAAGATGCACTACGAGGTGTACCGCCGGCTGAGGAACGCCCGGGTGGTGGCCATCTGCGACGTGGACCCGCGGAAGCGAAGCGGAGACTGGTCGGCTATCGGCGGGAACATCGGCGAGACCGAGGCGGCCAAGACCGACCTGTCCGGCATCGGGGCCACGGCCAGGCTGTCCGACCTGCTGGGCGACGACGCGATCGACGTGATCGACATCACCACGCCGACCGACCTGCACGCGGAAATGGCGATCGCCGCACTCCGCGCCGGCAAGCACGTGATCTGCGAGAAGCCGATGGCCAGGACGTCCGCCGACGCCAAGAAGATGGTCGCCGCCGCCCGGAAGGCCAAAGGCAAGCTCTTCGTCGGGCACTGCATCCGCTTCTGGGGCGAGTACGCCAGGGCCCGCCGGATCGTCCGCAGCCGCCGGTACGGCAAGGTGATCTCCGCGATCTTCCAGCGCATCTCCCCGCTGCCGAGGTGGGGGCACCGGAACTGGCTGCTGAAACCGGCCCGCAGCGGGCTGGCCGCCATGGACCTCCACATCCACGACGCCGACTACGTGCTGTACCTCTTCGGCAGGCCCAAGGCCGTCCGCTCCGCCGGCGCGGGGTTTAAGGGCGGGCGCCTGGACCACATCGTCACCACCTACGAATACCCCGGCGGGGCCGTCGTCATGGCCGAGGGCGCCTGGGAGTATCCCGCCGCCTTTCCCTTCGCCATGAGCTTCCGCATCGCCATGGAGAAGGCGGCGCTCTGCTTCGACGCCGCCGGCCTGGTGCTGTATCCCCTCAAGGGCCGCCCCAGGCCCATCCCCGTCCGCGGCGCGGACGGGTACGTCAACGAACTCAAGCACTTCCTCGCCTGCATTCAGGCCAACCGCAGCAGCGACGTGGTCACCCCCCGCTCGGCGCTCCAGAGCGTGCAGCTCATCGAGGCCGAGGTGAAGTCGGCCAGGGGAGGCAGGCCCGTCGCCGTCCGGTTTTATTGATATATGCAAAAGCAATGTTGAGGTACCCGATTCAGGCGCTTTTCAGCCAACGCCTGCCGTCGCTTCCGAAAGCCCACGGATGGCAATCCGTGGGCTTGCCGGCCGCGCCCCAGAGCGAAAGGACGGATCCATGCGAAACACGCGACAGGTCATGTACTGGACCATCGGCGGGATGAACGGCGAGCTGCCGATCGAACAGGCCCTCGCCAAGGCCAAGAGAATGGGCTACGACGGGCTGGAGCCCACCTTCGGGGACACCGAGCTCGCCCCCGGCGTGAGCGAGAAGCGCTGCCGGGAGATCCGCCGGGCCGCCAAAAACCTGGGCGTAAAGATCGAAAGCCTCGCCGCGGGGGCCTATTGGGACCGCAGCCTCTCCGACCCGCGCGCCGCCGTCCGCAAGTCGGCCGTCGACTTCACCAGACAGTACCTCCAGGTGGCCAAGTGGCTGGGCTTCAAGGTCGTCCTCGTCGTCCCCGGGGCCGCGGGGATCGCCTTCCAGCCCGACGCCCGCGTCGTGCCCTATGCCGACGTGTGGAAGCTCTCCGCCGAGAGCCTCCGCAAGTGCCTGCCGGCGGCCCGTCGGCTGGGGGTGACCCTGGCCATCGAGAACGTCTGGAACTATTTCCTCACCGACCCCGTCGCGATGAAGGCCTTCATCGACCAGTTCAAGAGCCCCCGGGTGGCGGCCTATTTCGACTGCGGCAACTGCGTCATCAACGGCTACCCGGAGCACTGGGTCCGGATCCTCGGCAGGCGGATCAAGGCCGTCCACGTGAAGGCCTTCACCCGCGTGGACGGCGGCGGGACGCTGGCCGGCTTCGGTCAGAGCCTCAAGAGGTCCAGCATCGACTGGCACGCCGTCGTCAAGGCGCTGAAGGCCATCCGGTACGCCGGCCCGCTCACCGCCGAGATGCTCCCCCCGGACGACAAGGTCGCCCGCCGCACCGCCACGGAGATGAGGGAGATCTTCGGGTAGGTCGCCCCGGAGTCCCCAGCACGCTGGTCATCCGGGGACGTCACGTGGTTTTCTGTTGCCATTGGCCCTGGGCGGCGGCATGCCTACGCTGGTTGTAGGCACCCGCCTGCCGGCGGGCAGGTGCATACGCGAGCGACGGCGTAAGCAGGGCACCTGACCTGCTGTTCGGTGGTCAACATGCGCCCTGGCGATCCGCCGGGCCACCGATTAGCATACAGGGACGGGAACCGGCCCAACATCCGCGGCATCCCCGGCCAGCCGCCGAAGAAGACCCGGAAGTAGTATGATGTCCCCTGATAACCGGACGCGTGAAACGCCTTGGGAAAGGGACGGCGATGTGCACGAGACTGATTCCGGCGATGGTTGCTTGTGTGGTGTTGTTCTCAGGCGGCTGCGCGGGCGCGACGGTCTTCGAGCCGCCGCCCGGGGCGAAGGTCATCTACCGATGCAGCTTCGAGGACGGCAAGACCGACGGCTGGGAGGGCGAGCTGACGTCCGAGAGGGCCATGCCGGGCGGCAAGTTCGCGCTGAAGATCGGCGGCGGGAAGACCTCGGCCGGCCGGAAGGTCAGGATCCCTCTGACCGCCGAGACGGTCCTGAGCTTCTACGCCTACACCACCGACAGCCAACGTCTGTTCGTGCAATGCTTCAACGTCAATCGCAAGGCCAACTGCGGCTCGCCCTGGTATCTGTACCCGAATCGCGACCACGGAAGATGGGTGCACGTCCGGCTGCCGCTGGCGGGGACGCTGATCGACAGCATCACCAAGGGCGCCTGCGGCGCCCACAAGTGGGTCTCCAAGGTGGGCGACACGCTGGGGGACGTCCAGGTCGTCGTCCCCGCCGGCAAGAGCGTCCTGATCGACAACATCGTGATCTACAGCATGGACCCCGCCGGGAAGCTCACCCAGGCCCGGACCGAGCTGAAGCAACTGCAAGCCGACGCCGACGAGAAGTCGGCCACCGATCCGCTCGTCGCACGGGCAAAGGAACTCGCCGCGAAGCGCGACCTGACCTGGGCCGAGGCCGGCGACTTCCGCGAGCAGGTGGCCGGCCTGAGGGGCGCCGTCGCCCGCGCCCGCCGCTACCGCGCCCGGGCCGAGGCCGCCTTCGGGAAGGACCCCGACTTCGCCATCGGCACCCAGCACGCCATGGCCCGCATCTCGGACCTGCACTGGATGCACCCCTTCCGGGGCGAGGTGACCGGCTCGGTGGAGCTTTGCTCGGCCCGGCGGGAGTACGAGAGCTTCCAGGCCGTCATCCTGCCTCTTGCCCGCGACCTCGAGAAGGTGGACGTCCGCTTCGGCGCCCTCAAGCAGCTCGGCGGCACCGGCCGGATCGCCCCGGTCCACTGCACCTGGCGCACCCAGCCATACGTCCAGCCGCTGCCGTGCTACGCCTACCCCGGCACCGACTGCCTCGCCCCCAGGCCCGACCCGCTCCTGCCGGGCGAGCCCTTCGACCTGCCTCGCCGGCGCTACAAGCCGCTGTGGATCACGGTGTACACCCCGCCCAAGACCCCCGCCGGCCAGTACGTCGGCACGATGACCGTCACCGCCAAGGGCGCCCGCCCGCACAACCTGACCATCAAGCTGCGCGTCTGGGACTACGAGATCCCCCTGCCCGGGCGGTTCCGCTGCCAGACGAACTTCGGCATGGGTGCGCCGGGGCGGTTCTACGGGCGGAAGATCGACCAGAAGTGGCGGCGGGAGTGGTATGCGTTCCTGATGAAGTACCGGTTCAGCCCGACCGCCCAATACTCCCGCAGCTTCTCGCCGCATCCGGACGACATCGAGTTCTGCCGGGCACGCGGGTGCAACGTCTGGATCCTCGGCGGGCTTTCGGGTCAGAAGAACGTGCCCGTCGAGGAATACCGCAAGCGGTACGAGATCGCCAAGGCCCACGGCATCCTGCCGTACTGCCACGTGTACATCGGCGACGAGACCAGCAACTTCGAGCTGATGCGGAAGAAGGCCAACATCCTCCACGCGAACTTCCCCGGCCTGAAGGTGATGGTCGGCGGGTCGCGCCCGAGGAAGGAGCTGATCGGCTACATCGACATCTGGGACCCGACGATGAGCACCGGCACCAAACTGTACGGGTTCAACCCGGAGGAGATGGAGCAGGCCAGCCGGCGCGGCGAGGAGGTCATGTGGTACGTCGCCTGCGGGCCCAACCACCCGTATCCCAACGTCCAGATGGGCGATCCCCTGTTCGCCTCGCGAATGATCTTCTGGCTGACGTGGAAGTACCGCATCACCGGCTTCGAGTACTACTGCTTCGCCATCTGGGGAAAGAACCCCACCATCAAACCCCCGTGGCCCAAGAGCCCGTGGCACTGCTACAGCTTCCGCCACACCAACGGCGACGGGCAGTTGTGCTACCCCGGCCCCGGCGGCCGGCCGGCGTCGTCGGTCCGCCTGGACAACATCCGCGACGGCATCGAGGACTGGGAGGCCATGTTCGTCCTGGAAGGGGCCGTCGAGGCCATGCGGAACGCCGTCGCCGACGGGAACCTCCCCAAGCAGTCCACCGTCCGCGTCGGCCGGGAGCGGGTCACCCCGGCCGGGCTGGCGAAGCGCGCCGCTTCCGCCCTGGCCATTGATGAGTCCTTCTGCAAGGACGTCACCCACTGGTCCCTTGACCCCGCCGGCCTCCAGCGCCGCCGCAACGAGGTCAGCCGCCTTATCGAGGCCGTCGTAGGCCTCATCGGCCCGCAGCGCTTCAAGGCCCACCAGGCCCGCCGCGTCGCCGACCGCCGCGCCCTCGAAGCCCGCCGCCTCGAAGAAAACCGCCAGCGGGCGATGAAGGAGCTCAAGGCCGCCACGAAGCCCGCCCCGCCGGCCCCCGGCCGGCGGCCCGGCCGGTAACCGAGAGCCCGGAGCCCGTGGCGCGCGCTCGGTGCCATGGCGGCCGATGTCTGCCGCCATGTCGCGTCGCATGGCGGGAAACAACGCGCGCCATGGCACCCGGCCAGGAACCGGCAGCGCGCAGGCTGCTTTCCCGTCGAAGGGAGAGAAACGGAAATGGGTCAGGAACCTTTTTTCGGTTGACCGCGCCGGGGGTTGTGGTAGTCTCAGGCCATGCCGCGGGCACCGAGAGCAGCCATGGGCGGGATCGTGTATCACGTGCTGAACCGCGCGAACGCCCGGCTGCGGCTGTTCCGGGCGGAGGCGGAGTACGAGCTGTTCCTGGCGGTGCTGGCGGCGGCCCACGAACGGGTGAGCATGCGAACGATCGGCTACTGCGTCATGCCCAATCATTGGCACCTGGTGCTGTGGCCGCGGGCGGAGGGCGACCTGTCGGAGTTCATGCGGTGGCTGACGGTGACGCACACGCAGCGCTGGCACGCCGCGCGCGGCACGGCGGGCAGGGGCCACCTCTACCAGGGGCGGTTCAAGAGCTTCCCGGTTCAGCGCCGGCGGCTGAGCGCCGACGAGCGGGCGCGGGGGATGCTCGAAGGCCGCGACCCCGTGCTGTCGCTGCTTCGGTACGTCGAACGCAACCCGCTGCGCGCGGGCCTGGTGACCCGGGCGAAGGCGTGGCGGTGGGGCAGCCTGCGGCAGCGGCTGGCCGGCGGCGGCGAGGCGGTGCCGCCCCTGACGCCGCCGCCCGGGGGGCTGCCCGAGGACTGGGCCGACTGGGTCAACCGTCCGCAGAGCGAGCCGGAGCTGGCGGCGCTGCGCCGGTGCGTACAGCGCGGCCGCCCCTTCGGCCGGGAGCCGTGGGTGCGGCGCTTCGCCAGACAGTTCGGCCTCGGCAGCACCCTCCGACCCCGCGGCCGGCCGAGAAAAGACAAAAAAGGTTCCTGACCCCTTTTATTCCCCTTTTATTCTTTTATTCCTTTTATTCTCTTTTACTTCAGAAGGTATGAACGTCATGAACATCGCGCGAGCTGACTGCTCACCGCCTCCAGCCGCGGGGCAGCGAAAGACCCGATGGCCTATACTGATTGGCGCCGTCTCACTTCTTCTGTGCGTTCCGCTCGTGGGACTGGAGCGCTTCCTGCTCGTTCATGACGAGGTAGCGACTATTCGATTCCTTCGAGAGACGACACCTTGGCCAGATGAACTCCTTCCCGCTGTCCAGATAGCTCTGGGAGTTCTGTTTGGGGGCATGCCGTGTTTTCTCCTGGATGCCGGGGCCAGCACGCTTCTGCGAAGGCGCCGCGCGCGAGGATCGTACCTAGCCTATGCAGGAATGACCGTTGCCTTCGTCGCAATCTTTACTTCCATGATGGTCTCCCAAATCCTGTACGTTGCGCCTATGCATGTCAACGAGGAGCCGGGGATAATCGGAAAGCTCACTCTGGGGACGATTCTTCTGGACGGCCTTCTCCTCATTTACCCGTTGCTTGTTGTCCTGTGGTTCATGCGGCCTAGCATCCGGGATGCGCTGCGAGGGTGGAAGTAACGCTGCCTTGAGAATCTCGACTTATGGGCACAATCGGACACAACCGGACACAACCGGGACGGTTTCCGATTTCGCGGGGGCGAGGAAGGAAAAAGGGATCGGACCTTTTCTGGCCCTTTGGGCCGGCGGCGGAGGATATCTGCCCCGGTTGCATAGGAGTATGCTAATCCGTCTGCGAGCCGGTGGCCAGAAGGGAAGGCGGCTACTCCCGCCTGGCCAGATCGGCCGAGACGTCGCGGCGCGCGGGCGCGCGAGAAAAGTCCCTGACCAGTTTATCGCCTCTTGCCCAGGGGGATCGAGAGAGGTGGGACTGCGCTCCGCTGCGTCCCACCCTACCGGCTGCGCTCCGCTGCGTCCCACCCTACCGGCTACCCGCTCTCGCGAGCAAGGGGGTTGGGGGCCCTGCCCGGCTATCGCGGGGGTGAGGGGTGGGCGTGGATCCATTCGGCGATGTCGGCGATGACCTCCTCGGCGACGTGTCCGGGCTTGGCGTACTCGGCCGGGGTGCACTTGCCCTCGCCGGGGATGAAGAGGTGGTTGAGGTCCGGGTAGGCCTTGAGCCGGACGTCCTTGCGGGAGGCGAGGGCCTTTTTCCACTCGGCGAACTCGGCCGGGGTCACCTGGTAGTCCCTGCGGCCGTGGAGGATGAGCATGGGCCTGGCGATTTTCGCGGCCTCGGCGGCGGGCTTGTAGCCGCGGAGGTCCAGCCAGTAGGCCGCCGGCGCGCCGAGAAAGACGCCGGGGGTGGCGGGGGAGAGCTTGGGGTCTTTCACCCTGGCGACCTCGGCCTTGACGCGCTGGAGGCCGGCCTTCTCGATCTCGTCGATCTTGCCGTCGAGTGAGTACACGTACGTCATCTGCTCGAGGATGGCGCGCTCGGGGGGGCGGGTCGCCCCGGCGAGGATGACGAACCCGGCGATGTGCGGGCCCTTTGGGGCGATCCGGGGGATGAGCATTCCGCCCAGGCTGTGGCCGAGGACGAAGACCTTCCGGGCGTCCACGCCCTTGGTCTTTCGCAGCATTGCGGCGGCGGCGAGGGCGTCCTCGACGGTCTCCTCCCAGACGGTGAACCCGCCCTTTTGGGCGGTGAGCTTTGCGGCGTACAGCCTGGTTCGTTTCTCATAGCGGAGGACGGCGATCTTCCGCGAGGCCAGGCCCCAGGCCAGGTCGCGGAAGGGCTTGTTCGGGCCGACGGTCTCGTCGCGGTCGTTGGGCCCCGAGCCGTGGACCAGCACCAGCCCCGGCACCGGGCCGGGGGCCACCGGCACGGAGAGCGTCCCGGGCAGGGCCCACTTGCCCTTTCCCACGGTGGCGTCCTTTTCCTGGAAGAGCTCGCGGCGGACGTATTGCGGCGGGGTGTACTGGACGGGGGAGCGGGTGGGGACGAACCAGAGCCCCGATATCTTGCCGGCGGGATTGAAGACGACCTTGACGTCGAGGTTGGCCTTGGCGAACCGGCAGGTGACGAAGACGACGTCGAAGGTTCCGGACTTCTCGAGTCGGCTGCGGAGCCGCTGTCTGAACGGGCCCGCCCGGGCGATGAGGGACTTCCACGCCTTCTGAAGCTTTTTCGGTCCGGAGACCATCTTCATGACGGCGTCGAAGTTCTTGGCGGCGGCGGCGAAGTCATCTTTGGCCAGCAGGTCGACGAAGTCGTTGGCCAGCCCTTCCGTGGCGGCGCGGTCGAGGTGGACGGCGGCGTCGGCGCCCGGGGCGGTCGTGGCGGCGGCCGCCGACGCCAGCAGGGCGGCACAGGCGGTGAGTCTCATGGGGCGGTCTCCTCGGCCGGGGCGGCGGGGCGTGGTGGCGGCTTCCACGTCGTCCTTTTCGCCGTGGCGCCGAGGCGCAGCAGGGGCAGATGCTCGGCCGCCAGTCGCGCATCGTAGTTGAACAGGACGAAGCCGGCGGCGCTCCGACTGCGGGCGATCAGGATCTGTCGCAGCGTGTCCGCCGGCGACTGCCCGAGCGTGGCGCCGATGCCGGGGACGAGCGGGGCCTTTCCGGCGACCCAGCCTCGGGTCTGCCTCGTCCAGTCGGCGAAGAGGTCGCCGTTGGGGGTGTACTGCATGGGGCAGACGAAGTCGAGGTAGCCTCGCCGGACCCACAGCCTCCAGTCCTGCCCGATGTCGTCGCGTGCCCTGGGCCAGTTCCAGAACACGGCGGCGGAGAGGAGGATGTCCGGCCTGACCTTCCGCGCCTCGCTGCTGACGGCGGCGACGAGGGCGGTGATGTTGTCCCGGCGGAACTGGAGGTACTTTTCCTTCAGCTCGCCGCGGCGGACGTCGCCGGGCCAGTTCTTGACCTGGAGCTTGTGGTCGTCCTGGAACTTCTTTCGGCAGCGGGGGCAGTAGCAGCCCTGCTGGCCGGGATATCGGATGTAGTCGAAGTGGATTCCGGCGACGGGGTAGTTGCGGACGATCTCCAGCATGGCCTCCCGCTCGAGCTTCTGGTTCTCGGGTTGGGAGGGGCACAGCCAGCCGAGGGTCTTGCCGGCGGGGTCCTGCTGCAATCTTCCCTCGCGCTGCATCCTTCGGCGGAAGTCCGTGGGCGTGTTGGACCAGAATCGCCAGTTGCACCGCCAGACGTGTACGGCGACGCCGTGCTTGGCGGCGGCGGCGAGGCACTGGGCGAGCTGGTCGCCCTTTTCGCCGACCACGGGCACGGCGGGGAGGACCTTGCTGGGATACGCCGACCCGCCGCCCCAGCACATGTTGGGGATGATCGCGTTGAAGCCCGCGCCCGCGAGCGTCTCGACGGCCTTCTCCCAGCTCATGCCCGCCACGCCCGCCGGATCGTGGCACCACACCGCCCGCAGCTCCCCCGCCCGAGAAGCCGCGCTCGTCGCGTAGGCGCGGACGTAGGCGCCCTGTGCCCTGCCGAGAAGCTCGGCCGAGACGATGGGGTCGCCGTACTCCATGGCCGCGGCCGCGTCGCTCGCGAGGACGTCGGCCTTGTCCAGCAGGGCGGCGATCTTTTTGAGGCGTTCGGGGTCGTCGTCGGCGTTTGCCCTGGCCGCGGCCGAGAGGGCCTGCGCCCCCCCGAGCCCCGCCACCTTGCCCAGCCGGGCGAGACGCCGGGCGTAGACCTCCTTCCACGCCCCGCGCCAGAGCTGCCCGAGCATCTCCAGGAGCAGGCGGTCCTTGGCGGAGGGGTCGTGGCGGGTGAGGACGTGGGCGAGGAAGTACCCGTTGGGGTTTCGTGTGACGGCGGGGACGGGGGTGACCTTGCCGGCGGCGTCGGCCCAGTAGCCGGCGACCCGGGTGCCCTTGCCCGGGATGAGGCGGCGGGCGATCCAGGAGCGTTGGGTGGCTCGGACCTTGGGGCGGTCGTCGCGGCCCTGGAAGACGATCGCCCCCAGGCGTCCGTCCTTGCCGTCGATCGCCTCGCCGAGGCGCAGGCCGAGCATCTCGCCGAGGGGGTCGGGCAGGTGGTAGCAGACCAGCAGCTTCCCGCCGGCGGCGACGAAGCGGCGGACGGCGCCGGCGGCGGGCGTGGGCAGGACGGGGTTGAGGGGGAGGATGGCGACCTTCTTTCCGGCGAGCCGGCCGGCGGCGACCGCCTTGTCGCCGACCGTCTCGTAGTCGATGCCCAGCCGGTCGAGCGAGTCGGCGGTGCGTCGGGCGCAGCGGCCGACGCCCGGTTCGCGCCGGGCGCCGGCGTCGTTTCGGTAGATCGCCACGCGCGCCGGGCGGGCGATCGCCCGCAGGCCGGCGATCCGGATCAGCCGGTCTGCCTGCCCGGCGCGAACGACGGCCAGGCGGATGCCGTCGATCCTGCCCCACCCTGCCGGGGTGCCCTCGACATGGAAGTCCTTCCGCGGTAGCGTGGCCGTGCTCGCTCCGGCGGGCACGTGGAAGTTGCCGCGGTACCAGCCCCGCTCGCCGCTTCGGAAGTAGACGACCATGCCGGCCCCGGCGGCGCCGGCGTGGACGTCCACCTCGAACTCGCGGGCCTCGGAGAGGTCCCACTTCCCGCGGCGGTCCCAGGCGACGCGCCACTCGCGGTTGGACGCGAAGTTGCACCGCAGGGCCAGCCCCCGCCCGCACTCGCCGCCCACGTCCACCTCCGGCGTGCTCTCGTGCGCCGGGCGCCAGGCGGCGCGGGCGGCCTTGGCGGCGGGGTACTCGCACGCGTCCAGGACGATGGTCCTTGCCTGGGCGCCGGCGATCGTCGCCGCGGAGGCCAGGACAAGCGTCGCGACTGCGGTGTTGAATCTCATCGCCCGGGTCTGGGGGGAACGGGCATGCTCGCCGAGGCGGGCACCCCAACGGAACGGCTCCAAGCTCTTGCGGTCTTCCGGTCTCACGGTCCTTCACGTGTGATAGTCGGCGTTGAGGTTGACGTACTCGCGGGAGAGGTCGCAGGTGTAGGCGGTGAACCTGCCTCTTCCCAGCCCCAGGTCTACGTCGATGACCACGGTCTCGCCGGCGAGGTGCTTCTCTACGGCCGGAAGGTCGAACTTCCTCGGCCGGCCGCGGGCGAATGCGACCACGCCGCCGATCCGGACCGAGAGCCGCTCGCACTTGACCCGCGCGGGGCTCTTTCCGGCGGCGGCGACGACGCGGCCCCAGTTGGGGTCGCCGCCGTGGACGGCGCACTTGACGAGGGGCGAGTTGGCGACGGCCTGGGCGGCGACCTTCGCGTCGGAAGCGGAGGCGGCGCCGGTGACGTGGACCTGGATGAGCTTGGTCGCGCCCTCGCCGTCGCGGGCCATCGCCACCGCCAGCGCCAGGCAGACCTCCGCCAGGGCGGCGGCGAACTTCCGCTGGTCGGGCGAGCCGGCGCGGACGGCCCGGCCGGCGCGTCCCGAGGCCATGGCCACCGCGGTGTCGGAGGTGGACTGGTCGGAATCGACGGTGACGGCGTTGAAGCTCTCCGCGCAGGCGGCCCGGAAGGCCCGATGCAGCGGGCCCGGCGCGACGCGGGCGTCGGTGGTGACCACGGCGATCATCGTCGCCAGCGAGGGGGCGATCATCCCGGCGCCCTTGACGATGCCGGCGACGGTGACGCCCTCGCCCCCGATGCGGGTCCGCACCACCGCCGATTTCTCCTTCGTGTCGGTGGTCATGATCGCGCGGACCACGGCCGCGTCGGCGCCCCGGGCGAGGGCCCCCCCGGCCGCGGCGATGCCCCGGCGGACCTTCGCCATCGGCAGCCGCCGGCCGATCATCCCCGTCGAGGCGACGAGGATCTGCTCGGGCACAGCGCCGAGGAGCCCGGCCGTCTGGACGGCCATGGCGCGGGCGTCCCTCTCGCCGCGCTTGCCGGTGCAGACGTTGGAGCAGCCGGAGTTGATGACGATCCCGCGGACCCGCCCGAAGCCTCTCGGCAGGACCTTCCGGCACCACAGCACCGGGGCGCCGACGACCTGGTTGGAGGTGGTCAGGACGGCCGCGGCGACCGGCGAGCCGCCGACGATCAGGGCGAGGTCCTCCCCGCGGGTCTTGATCCCGCAGCGGACCCCGGCGGCCAGGAAGCCCGCCGGCAGCGTGATGTGGCGAGTGCTCTTCATCCTGTTCCTCCGCGCCGGTCAATACAGCCCGGCGGTCTCGTCCAGGGCGAACATGAGGTTCATGTTCTGGACGGCCTGGCCGGAGGCGCCCTTGAGGAGGTTGTCCAGGGCCGAGAAGAGGATGACGGTTTCCTTCTCGACGCGGGCGGCGAGGTCGCAGAAGTTGGTGGTGGCGACGTCCTTGGTGGCCGGCAGCGCGTCGGTGCGGACGCGGACGAAGGGCGCGCCGGCGTAGGCGCGTTGCAGGACCTCGGTGATCTCCTCGGCGGAGGTCTTGCGCGTGGGGCGGGCGTAGATGCTGCACATCATGCCGCGGTCCATGGGGACCAGGTGCGGGACGAAGAGCAGCTCGGCGGCCGCGCCGGTCAGGTCGGCGAGGACTTGCTCCATCTCCGGGGCGTGGCGGTGGACGCCGGGGGCGTAGGGCTCGTAGTTCTCGTTGCGGCGGGGGAAGTGATGGGCCGGCGAGGCCTTCCGCCCGGCCCCGGAGATGCCGCTGACGGCGTTGACGACGATTCCGCCCGGCTCGATGAGCCCGGCCTTCAGCACCGGCGCCAGCGGGAGGACGGCGCAGGTGGGGTAGCAGCCGAGGTTGGCCACCAGGTCGGCCGAGGCAATCTCCTCGGCGAAGTACTCCGGCAGCCCGTAGACCGCCTCCGCCAGCCGCCCCGCGTCCGTGTGCCGGCAGTACCACCGCTCATACACCGCGGGGTCCGCCAGCCGGTAGTCCGCGGAGAAGTCGATCACGCGGAGGCCGGCGGCCCGCAGGCCGGGGACGTAGCCCATGGCGACCTTGTGGGGCACGCAGAGCATGGCCAGGTCGGCCCGGCCGGCGAGGTTGCCGACGTCGTATCGCTCCTGGGGCATCTCGACGGTCTTGCCCAGCAGGGGGTAGAAGTCGGTGATGGGCGCGACCTCCTG
>CAZNSB010000061.1:0-10246 GCA_964575155.1 uncultured Planctomycetaceae bacterium
GAAGATCGAGGAGCTTCTCGCCCTTGGCAGGATGGCGGAAGTCGTCCCGCTGGCGCACACGCTCAAGGGCGCTTCGGCCAGCATCTCCGCCGAGGGCGTCCGCGCCGCCGCCGCCGAGATGGAGAAATCGGCCAGGGCCGGCTCCCTGGAGCAGGCCCGCGCCGACCTGGCCCTGCTCAAGGGGCAATTGAAGCATTGCCTGGGGGCCATCGCCCAGCGATTGGATGAAGTGTCTTCAGACGCCAAGAGGTGAGCCATGCAGATATTGATCGTCGATGATGATCCCGTCGAACTGGAATTGCTCCGCAACGCCCTCGCCGAAGCCGGTCACAAGGTCCTGGTCGCCGGGAACGGGGCCGAGGCCATGGACGTCCTCCGGCACGGCAGTTGCCGGATCGTCGTCACCGATTGGGTGATGCCCGAAATGGACGGCCTGGAGCTCTGCCGGGCCGCTCGCTCGGAAGACCTCGGCAGGTACGTCTACATCATCCTGCTGACCTGCATGGAGGGCACGTCGAACGTGGTGGAGGGCCTGTCCGCGGGGGCCGACGACTTCATGCCCAAGCCCTTCGAGCCGGCGGAGCTGGCCGTCCGAATCAACGTCGGCCAGAGGGTCCTTGCCCTCGAAACGCGAGACGTGGCCATCTTCGCCATGGCCAAGCTCGCCGAGAGCCGCGACCCCGAGACCGGCGCCCACCTGGAGCGGGTCCGCAGCTACGCCCAGATCCTGGCCAGGGACCTGGCCGAGAGGAGGGAGTTCGGCGGGCTGGTGGACGGGGACTTCGTTCGGCTGATTCACCAGACGAGCCCCCTGCACGACATTGGAAAGGTCGCCATTCCCGACCACGTGCTGCTGAAGCCCGGGCGCCTGGACGATCGGGAATTCGAGATCATGAAGACGCACAGCGAGCAGGGGGCCCGCACGCTGGATTCGGCCTTGCAGCAGTTCCCCGAGGCCGACTTCCTCCGCATGGCCAGAGACATCGCGATGTCGCACCACGAACGGATCGACGGCGGCGGGTACCCGGCCGGCCTGGCCGGGCACGACATTCCTCTCAGCGCGAGGGTCTTTTCCCTGGCGGACGTGTACGACGCCCTCGTGTCCAAGCGCGTGTACAAGGAGGCCTTCACGCAGGACGTAGCCAGGAACATCGTTGTGCAAGGCGCCGGCGCCCATTTCGATCCGCCTGTCGTGCAGGCCTTCCTCCGCTGCGAGCCGGAGTTCATCGAGGTCAAGAGACGGCACAGTGACGAGAAGGTGTTCGTCTAGGCCTCGGCGCCGCGTGCTGCCGCCGGGCTCGCCGCGCAAGACCTTTCCTTCCGCCAGGTCAGTCCTCGGGTTCTTCTTCCTCGAACCCCGGCACGGGCGGGGCGTCCTCGGGCTTGAGGCGCCGGCCGGCCTCGGCCCAGGCGTCCTCGTAGGTGCCGGGCGCGGGCTTCTCGGCCGGTGAGGTGATGCGCGAGGCGATGTGGCGGATGACGACGGCGAAGAGGATCACCGCGGTCAGCACCAGCACGGCGGCGGCCAGGGCGGCCATCTTCATGAGGTAGTCGCGGAGGGCGGGCTTGGCCTCGGCCGCCGACCTCAGCACCCAGTACAGCACCCCCGCGGCCATGGCCAGGAACGTCACCAGGGCGATCACCAGGACGGCGAAGCTCACCCGGCGCGAGGTGCTGTTGCCGGGGCTCACCAGGGCACCTTCTCTCTGGGGTCGAAGGGGTCGGTCTTCTCGAACTCCTCGAGCAGCTCCCGGCCTCTCCTGGAGACCTTCTTCGGCAGGACGATCTTGAGGACGACGTACTGGTCCCCGCGCTTTTGCGTCCTCGGATCGGCCGTTCCCTTCCCGCGCATCCGAAGCTGCGTTCCGCTCGAGGCGCCGGGAGGGACCTTCAGGTCGGCCAATCCGTCCAGGGTGGGCACGGTGATCATGCCGCCACCGGCGGCCTCGGCCACGCTGATCGGAAGGTCGAGGTAGACGTCGGCGCCGTCGCGGCGGAAGTAGGGATGGTCGCGGATGTGGGTGATGATGTAGAGGTCTCCCGGCCCGCCGGGGCCGGGGTTGCCCTTGCCGCGGACGCGGACCCTGCTTCCTTCGCGTACGCCGGGGGGGATCTTCACGTCGATCCGCTCGGTCGACCCGTCGGGGCGGCGGAGCTGGAGGGACGTGGTGGAGCCCTTGGCCGCCTGGAGGAACTCGAGCGTGACGGGCAGGTCGGCATCGGCCCCTCGGCGGGGGGACGCCCGGCGGTGCCGGGAGCCCCTCGGCACGCCGCCCAGCTCCGAGAGCAGCTCGTCCAGGCTCATGCCGGCAAAGGGGCTGGCGGCGAACAGCTCCTCGAAACTAAAGGGCGCTGCCCCGCCGGTTCCCCAGGTGTGGACGCGCCGCCCGGGCCCGCCCGGCGGGCGCCCGCCGGGTCCGGCGTGCCCGAAGCGATCGTACATCTCCCGCTTCTGCGGGTCAGAGAGGACTTCATACGCCGCGGTGGCCTCCTTGAACTTCTCCGCCGCACCGGGCGCCTTGTTCACGTCAGGGTGGACCTCCCGCGCCAGCTTGCGGTATGCCGTCTTGATCTGGTCGCTTGTGGCCGAGCGCGGCACGCCCAGGATCTCGTAATAATCCCGCTGAGCCATTCCTCTTCATATTATAAGCCGCCCTCCAGGTCGCGGCAATCGGGCGGACCCCCCCCCGCCCGGGCGCTCGCGCCTTGCGAAAAAATTCCGGAAAATTCATCGAAGAAACCCCTTGTCCCTGCCGGCCATGGTGGGGAGAATATAATAGTCACGTCTGGGTAGACACCAGGAACGGAGGCTCTGGTGGCAGGTCGTTGGTTTTATGGGTCAGTTCGGAGGAACTGCCATGTTGAAGGACGGAGGACGGCCCATTCGGGGCAGCCGACCGGGCAAGTACGGCTTACCCGACGAAGAATGCGATGAGGCCGAAGTCGTCCGACTGGCTAACGTGGAGGCCTACGCCCGGCGGGTGCGGGCCGGTCTGCCGCTCTTTGAAGAACCGGGGGGACCGGTAGGCGAGCTCGTGACGGGCGGACCCACTCGCTGAAGGCCAATCGGACGTGCTGCGGCGTGCCGCCCTGACGCGTGCCCGGGCGGCCGGAACGGATGCACACCGGCTCAATCCGGCGAAACACTCAGCGCCACGTGTGCGCAGCATCGACGACTCACAGGAGCCCCGCCCCCGCACCGGGGGGCTTTCGGGGGCCGGCCGACCCGGATGCGGCGCCCCGATTCTTCCGCCCCGGCGGAACCCGTCTGTCGGCGAGCGGTTTCAACTGTTGTCCGCGCAAGGAGACGAATTGCCATGAAGGGCTATGTCCGCACCGGCCTGGCCTTCCTGCTGGTCCTCTCGCCAGGGTCCTTTTCCGCCGCCGAGATGGTGACGCGCCGTTGGGGGCCGCCGCCAAAGGGCGGGCGGGCCGCAAGCAAGAGCCCCGAGGCGCCGGCGCCCACCGGCTACGCGCCGCGGGCGGCGCCGGCGCCGAAGATCGATGGCCGGCTGTCCGAGACCTGCTGGGCGAAGGCGCCCGCGCTGATGCTGGCCAAGACCCTTGACGGCAGCGCCAAGGCGCCCCAGCCCACGGAGGTCCGCTGCCTGCGGGACGGGAAGAACCTGTACCTGGCCTTTCGTTGCATCGAGCCGGCCGCCGACAAGATCCGCGCCGCCCGCCGCGGCCACGACGAGGCCCTGTGGTCCGACGATTCGGTCGAGGTGTTCGTCGGCTTCGGCGGGGGGTATTGCCACTTCATCGTCAACGCCGCCGGAAGCACCTACGACGGAAAGGGCAAGGACGCGTCATGGAACTCGGGGTTCCTCGCGGCCGCGGCCAGGGGCAAGGGCGAGTGGACGGCGGAGCTGTCGATCCCGCTGGGCAAGCTGGCCGGGGCGGGCAAGCCCCCCGAGGAGTGGATCGCCAACTTCAACCGGAACCGGTACACGGGCGGGGCCGCCCAGGAGACGGCGTGGGCGCCCACGTTCTCCGGCAACAGCCACGTGCCCGGGCGCTTCGGGAAGCTGCTGTTGAGGGACCCGCCGGCGGGCAAGTCCGCGGAGGCGAAGCCCGCCGGGGACACTTCCGCCGAGCCCGCGGTGACCGTCCTCCCCGCCGAGGGCGGCCTGGGGGTGTTCCGCTTCGGACTGTCCAGCATCCCGAAGGGCGCCAAGATCTACCGGGCCGACCTGCGGATCTTCCGAACCAGGCAGCTCACCGGCAACGATGACGAGGCGCTGGTGGACATTGAGATTTACCCGCTATACGCCGCGTTCGCCGCTGGCGCCCGGCCGGCGGTGGAGGCGCCGGCCTTGGAGCTGCGCGGGGGCTGGTTCGACCGCTTCGACGCGACCGAGGCGGTGCGGCAGTGGGCGGGGGGAAAGCCCAACGGCGGGTTCTTCATCCGGGCCTGCCCCTTTCTCGATGCCGAGGCCACCTGCCTGGACGTGGCATTCGAGGGCACCCCCCCCGCGAAGCTCCCGCCGCAGGTGGCCGCCGTGGCGGCCTTCCACCGCAGCGGGCAGACCTTCCTCACCTGGAAGGAGATCTCCGACCCGGCGGGCTCCGACGAGGTCCGCTGGGGACGGTTCAAGCCGATCCTGGACTCCCTCGACCGCACCCGCCAGGTGCGGTACTGCGTGTACCGCCACACCCGCCCGATCACCCCCGCCAACCTCCACGAGGCCCGGCTCATCGCCCGCGTCAAGCCGCTGTCGTGCTGGAACGTCAACGGGCGAAACCTGGAAAAGGCCATCGACGAGTGCATCGCCACCCAGTACGCGATGATCCACGGGCACTGGAACCCGTGGGCGCGGGCGTCGATGGACGGGAAGTACGGGCGGGATTACCTGATGGAGCGGCTGGTGATTCACGCCGGCAGGGACGCGAAGGCCCTGCCGCGCGGCACCGGGCTGTACGTCCACACCGCGGCGGCCAAGGGCAACGCCTTCTACGCGGTCGTCACCTGCATCGACGGCGTCGAGAACACCGCGGCGCTGTCGGCGAAGAACTCGCTGACGAAAGCGGTCCCGGAGACGCCTGCCGAGCCGGAGCCGGTCTTTCAGAAGGTCATCCCAAAGCAGCCTTACAACAACTACCGCGAGAAAAAGCTCCACTACGTCCGCTGGGTGACCCAGCCGTACTGCAACCTGCCCTGCCAGTACTACAACTGGTCGGTGGCCGTCCCCGACACCCACGGCAAGACGATGCCGATGGAGCTGAGCCTCCACCGCGACGACCGGTCGTATTACCGCACGCAGTACCGCATCGAGCGGGACAGCATCGTCGTCACGCCGCACGACTTTCCCATCAAGACGTGGTGGTACGGCTACCACGAGAGCCTCGGCACGCTGCGGTCGTTCCGGCAGGGGCGCATCCGGGCTTACACCGAGAGGCGGCTGCTGTGGTTCGTGCACTGGGTCTGCCGGAAATGGCCGGTGGACCGGGCGCGGATCCTGGTCACGGCGGTGCATCGCTCGGCGGCCGGGTCCGGGCGGTACGGTCGCGGCGGGGGTGCCAGCGGGGCGCTGCACCTGGGCATCCGGCATCCGAACGTGTTCAACATGGCCCTCTCCGGCGGCGGGTGCGCCGACTACGCCGGGGCCCTCCGCACGCGCCGGGCCATCGGTAAGCCCTCCAAGGCCGTCGAGAGCGAGCTCCAGGGCATCTGGGGAAAGCTCCAGTGGAACCTGCCGACCGACACCCGGCGCAGCGTCTGGGACGAGCACAACCTCACCCGCATCGTCCGGGAGGCGCCCTTCGGCGTGCACATGCCGCTGGTGACCGTCACCAGCGGGGGCATCCTCAAGCCCCAGCGCGACTTCTACGAGGCCATGCTCGAGCGAGGCCAGCCCATCCTGGCCGTCTTCGGCGTCTACGGCGGCGGGAAGATCCTGCCGGTCTCGGCTTCCGGCACCTGGCCGGGAATGATCCGCCAGGTCGTCCGGCGCGACCAGGCCATGCCCTGCTTCCGCGGGCGGGGGGCGAGCATCCTGGGCGCGGCGCCCAAGAAGGCCTCCGGCCCGCTGGTGATCTCCGACGGCGTGCAGTACTGGTTCGGCGGGTTCAACACGCAGTTCCGTTGGAAGACCGACGACATCGTGGACGGGCCGGCCAACTTCGAGATGACCCTCTACTCCGTCGGGCGGGGCAGGCGCAACGTCTTCGCCACGGTGACGATCCGCAGGCTTCAGAAGTTCAAGCCCCGCGCGGGGTACAAGTACCACTGGGAGATGCGGACCCCCGCCGGGGAGGTCCTCACCGGCGACAAGGGCGAGGTGCTGGCCAAGGACGGGGTGTTCGTTCTCCCCGGCCTGGAGATTCCCCCCGAGGGCCGCCGGCTGGTCATCCACCCCTGAGGGCCCGTAGCGCGTAGCGTGGGACGAGCGCAGCGAGTCCCACCTTGTGCGCCCGCCTGCGCTTTCTTCTCTGGAAGGTGGGACTTGCCCCCTCGGGGCGGCGTCCCGCCCTACGCCCTGTCCACCGGTCTAGGAGCCACCCGGGCGATTGCCAGGTCCCTTCGTGCCCGCCGGGGCGATCTCGATCTCGACGGGGTTGCTCACCGCCCGGACGCCCTCCTTCCCGACGAGTTCCCTCCTCACCCGGGCGGTGAAGGCTACGCGGACCGCGTGCTTGCCCGGGGTGAACGTCAAGAGTCCGCGCCCACTCCGGCGGACCCAGCCCCAGCGCTTGACCGGCGAGAACGGTAGACCGTCGTGCTCGATGTGCGGTGCGAAGGGGAGCCTCTCGGGCCCCGGCAAGGACGCAGCAATGGTCGGGCGGTACCAGACGCCGTCCACTTCAAGCTCCCAGTGCGACGGGACCGGGACGATCCACAGTCCTCGCAGGCCGCGGTTACACATGTCGATCTTGAAGGCCGGGGTCCGCCCCACCGCCCATATCCGCTTCTGCGCCCGCAGCCGGACCGCGACGCCCTCGATCGCCTCGCCCCACTTGCCCGCCGAGGGCACGGCCGACTGATCGTGCACGATCGCCACCTGCACTTCGGTCCGCTTGCCCGGGCGGAGGGCGAGGTTGCGAAACTCCACCCACCGGTAGGGCCGGGTCTGTATCCGAAAGACCTTGACCGGCCCGTGCGACCTGCCCAAATGGTATTTCCGGTTTCGGGTCCCGTCCCCGTCCATGCGCATGCTGTCCCCCCCCCGGCGGAGAACGTGTTCTTTGCCCTTTGTGTCCACGGCCGTCAGCCTGACCTGGCGCCCCGGCAGGCGGTAGGTGGCCGTGATCGTCATGGAATTGCTCCTCCTCGAAGCCGGGGTATCCGACACCGCCGTCAAGGAGACCGCCCCGAACCTGCTCTTGAATCGGATCGGGTTCTTGCCGTCGGTGGCGGTGAGCGTCTGCCACCGATCCCAGGCGCACGGGATGCGCATGGTGAAACGCTGGCGGTCTTTCGAGGGGAAGAGGTTGCAGTCGATTGTTTCGACCGCCGCCTCGTCGCGGACATACCCGGCCATTCGCCCCTGGCCGGTCCAGACCCGCCCGGGCTGAACCTCCAGGTATATCTGGACCGACGGCCCGTTCCTCCGGCCCATGGTTTGCATCGGCCCGATTCTCTTGCCCTCCCGCCCGGTCGGCTCTTTCGAGAGCTGTCGGCCGTCGACCGTCCACCAGGGCCCCTTGGACGGGCTCGCGCCGCCACGCCCCAGCCCGAACAGCTCAATGCTCGCCCCGCCGGGCAGCGCTGCCCGCAGCCGGCGCATGCCCGGCGGCGCGGCAGGTCTCCCGGCCGGTCGGGTCGTTTGCCTGTCCCCGCGGCCGGGGGCGGCGAAGACCTCCGCCGCGGCAAGCCCCGCCGTCAGCATCCCGGCCATGATGGCGGTCGCGCCCAGCCCAGTCGTGCCCTTTCTGAACATCCTTCCAGTTCTGCGCATGCTTCTTTTCCCCTTTCGACCCGTCGGCGCACAGAGTCTGCCCTTCCCGGCCGGGCGTCCGCTTCCCTGTTAGACCGCTTCCGGCGGTGCGGGTTCGCGGGACTTGTCCTTTTCTCGAGGCGTCTGCGCCGGCTTTCAAGATCAGGGCGGGCACGCCCGGCTGCTGCTGGGAAGGTCTGGAAAGGATGCGATCTTATGGCAGGAAAGGAAGGGAACGGACTGGCGCTGGACATTGTATTGAGCCAGCCAGCCCGTAGCGTGGGGCGAGCGCAGCGAGTCCCACCTCATGGGTCTTCAGAACAACTCCGTCAGCGCCCGGCGGCGGAGGTCTTCCATTGGCGTGCAGCCCTCGTGCCACGCCCGCGCGAGGAAATCCCGGCAGCGGCGAGCGCCCCCCGCCGGCGAGGCCGGGCGGACACGCTCGAACCCGTCGTCCGCCGGGGACCATCGCCAGACCATTTCGTGTCCTCCCCCGCCGCGCCGCCAGACGGCCGTGACGCGGCGCTTCCCGCCCGGGGCGGCCATGAAGGCCAGCAGGTCGATCCGGCCGAGGGCCTCCGGCGCCACGCCCAGCGGCGCGCCCGTCAACTGGGCGGCGGCCTGTTCGTACGTCTCGGCGTGGAGGTTGCTGGCGAGGCACCGCCGGGCGGCGGTTCCCAGCTCGAAGTATCGTCCCACGGCCGATCCCCAGAGGTACCCCTGCCACGCCCCCGCGCCGATCTCGTGGACCACCAGACATTCCCGGTCCGCCGGCGGGCGCCCCGCCAGGCGGGCGAGCGTCCGCGGGCCCTCGATGGTGACGATCCTCGTCCCCGTCGGCAGGAAGGCCAGCATCGCGCCCATCAGGGTGGTCTTTCCGACGCCGCCGGGGCCGGCCGCCGTCAGGAAGCTCCCCCCGCCGGCGACGACCTCGACCATCTCCGCCGCCATCTCCAGGGCGACGGTGCCGGCGGCGAGCAGGTCCACCATGGAAAGCATCCGCCCGCCGCGCTGGTTCAGGCCGTCGATGACCCGCTGGTTATGGCGCTCCAGGTCTGACATGGCCGGGTGCCTCCGCGGAAGGTCTACCTGCCCGAAACGGCGCGGTCAAGGTCGAACCGCGGTTGTCAACGGATCGGCGATGGGGTAGCCTGCCCGCGATGAGTGCCGACCGACGCTGCAACATCCTCCTCCTGCACGCCGATCAGCAGCGCTTCGACACCCTCGGCGCCTGCGGCAACCCCGACGTCCGCACGCCCAACGTCGACGCCCTCGCCGCCGACGGCGCCAACTACACCAACAGCTTCTGCTGCCACCCCGTCTGCACCCCCAGCCGGTACTCCCTCCTGACCGGCCTCTACGTCCACCAGCACCTCGGCTGGAGCAACCACAGCACCCTCCCGCCCGGGGTGGAGACCTTCCCGCGGGTCCTTCGCCGCGCCGGGTACGCCACCGCCGCCGTCGGAAAGATGCACTTCACCCCGACCTACCTGGACGTCGGCTTCGAGCGGATGCAACTGGCCGAGCAGCACGGCCCGGGGCGGTGGGACGACGACTACCACCGGTACCTCATGCAGCGCGGCCTCGCCGACCGGATCGACCTGATGGACCAGGAGGCCGAGTTCCGCAAGCTCGCCCCCGACGTGTACTGGGACCGGCTGGGGGCGGTCCGCTCCGACCTGCCCGAACAGCACCACTCCACCACCTGGATCGGAGACCGCGCGGTCGAGCAGCTCCGGCGGTGGTCGCCCGAGGCGCCGAACCTGCTCATGGTCGGGTTCATCAAGCCCCACCATCCCTTCGACCCGCCCGCGCCCTGGGAGCAGATGTACGACCCCGAGGCCCTGGCCCTCCCGGCCGGGTGGACCGAAGCCCCCCTGCCGCAGGATCTCGCCTGGTCGCAAGGCTACTTTCGCTATGCCGACATGACCGAGGCGAAGTTCCGGCGGGTGCTCGGGTTCTACTACGCCAGCATCTCGCAGATCGACCACCACGTCGGCAGGATGATCGACCTGCTCAAGGAGAAGGGGCTCTACGAGAGCACGCTGATCGTCTACACCAGCGACCACGGCGACTACATGGGCCATCATCACCTGGCGCTGAAGGGCAACCACATGTACGACCCGCTCGTGAAGGTCCCGCTGATCATCAAGTACCCCGGTGGCGCCGGCGGCGAGCCCGCCTCCGACGCGCTGGTCAGCAACGTGGACGTGGCCCCGACGGTCCTGGCCGCCGCCGGCTGCGAGCCGGGGCAGTTCATGCGCGGGCTGAACCTCGCCGCCGAACCCGCCGGCCGCAGCGTCGTCTTCGCCGAGAGCGGGCGGGAGTACATGGCCCGAACGCGCACCCACAAGCTCCTGCTCTGCGCG
>CAZNSB010000061.1:10256-15553 GCA_964575155.1 uncultured Planctomycetaceae bacterium
CCCCCGGGAGCTGCGCAGCCGCCTCGGCCGGGACGACGGCCAGGCCCTGGTGGACGAGCACGCCCGCCGCCTGGGGCGTTGGGCGCTGTTCGAGTCGCGGACGCCCGTGCACCTTCACGAATCGGCGGCGAGGATCCCCGCCGACAACGTCCCCCCACTCGGCGACGACCACCGGCAGCGGATCCAGCGATACTTCCGCGAGAAGATGGCCTCGGGCGGTGAGGCGCTTTTCCCTTAGCGCCCAACGCTCGTGGAGCAGGAGCTTCTCCCGCGCTTCTCAAGGTAGCGCTGGTGATAGTCCTCGGCCCTGTAGAACTTCGAGGCCGGGGTGATCTCGGTGACGATCTTCCTCTTGAACCGGCCGGAGGCCTGCTGCTTCTGCCTGGATGTCTTGGCGGCGGCTTCCTGGGCGGGGGTGTGGAAGAAGATCGCCGAGCGGTACTGCTCGCCGACGTCGGGGCCCTGGCGGTTCAGGGTGGTCGGGTCGTGGCAGCGCCAGAAGGTTTCCAGCAGCTCCTCATAGGACACCCGGGCCGGGTCGTAGACCACCCGGACCGACTCGGCGTGGCCGGTCTTGCCGGAGCAGACGTCCTCGTAGGTGGGGCTTTCGAGGTGCCCTCCGGAGTAGCCGGCGGCGGTTTCCGTGACGCCCTCGACCTGCCTGAACGCCGCCTCGACGCCCCAGAAGCAACCGGCGGCGAACGTGGCGATCTCCCGCCCGCCCGGCGGTTGCGGGGCCTCGGTCTCGCTCATCGATCGGGCCTCCTCTCGCTGGCGGCAGCCGCCCGCGAGGACGGCCGCCAAGGCCGCTGTACATGCATATCGTTCCACGGCGCCCGTTGCCTCCGGTCCATTATAGCCCCCCCCGGGCGAGGCGGAACCATCGCCGCCGCACCCGGTTCAAACTATGACACCGGCGGGGTCGCCGCCGCCCGCGCCGCAGCGGACTGCCGGTCCCTTTTTCCGAGTCGCCAGCAAAAAGGAGCAGCACATGAGACGCACGTTCTCCGCCGCCGGGATCGCCGCTGTCGCGGGCCTGGTTTTCGCCGCGGTCGCCGCCGCCGAGGTCGCGACGGTGGTGTTTTCCTCGCGGGAGGAGGGCTCGTTCCCCAGGACCGTCCGGGCCGAGGGGGCAACAATCGAGGTGGACCTCTCCGCGCTGGGCAAGGGCCTGACGGTGCACCGGGCGGTGCTGAGGCCCGCGGGCGATATCAACCCTCGCTACGGGCGCGACAAGCCCGAGCCGGTGACGATCACCGTCGGGAAGGGCAAGGACCGGCTGGGCTTGCTCCCGCCGCGCTGCCGCGGCTTCGTCTGCACGCGGGCCGTCGCCGACGCCGTCCAGGCCGGCGCCGGAAAGCTTGTCTTCCATGCCGTCAGCCTCCGCGGGTACGACCGGAAGAACGCCCGGCTGGAAGTGACGTGCGGCGCCAAGGTCGGGGGCAAGATCGCCCGGGTGAAGGACCTGAGGGCGTGGCACAAGTCCGGGCAGACGTTCCTTGCCTGGATGCACCCGGCCCCGCCGACGTCGGCCGAGAAGCTCACCGCCGAAGAGTACAACGCGATCGTGAGGAAGCTGGGGGCGGCGAAGGAGAAGTTCACCTTTCGCATCTACCGCCACACGAAGCCGATCACGGGCAGGAACATCGCCGAGGCGGAGCTGATCGACGAGGTCGGGCCGCTGACGGGCTGGAACACGGAGTATCGCGGGAAGTACACGCTGCGGAGCAAGGGCGGCAAGGTGTTCCGTTACGTGGTCAGGGACGGCGAAGAGCCCGCGCCGCCGGGGACGGGCATCTACGCGCACAATCCGAAGAAGCCGGGCGAGGCCTACTACGCCGCCAGCGTGGCCGTCAACGGCGAGGAGGACCTCTCGGGCTTCGGCAAGGGCGACGCGACCGCGGAGGGCGTCGCCGAGACCGTCGGCCAGGGCGAGCCGGTGCTCCAGCGCGTCCGAAAGCCCGGCGAGTACAAGCACCATTTCTACAACACGGAGGCCACGCTGCACGAGTATACCCGGTGGGAGGCCCCGCCGAACTGCAACCTGCCCTCCCGGCCGATAGACTACATCGTCGGCGTCCTGCCCAAGAGGCCCAAGAAGGCCCCGCTGGCGCTGCGTCTTCACGGGTGGGGGGGAAGCATGCACGGCGGGGGGTTCTGGGTCAACGCCCACAAGGGCACCATCATGGTCTCCACCAACCAGCTCCCCTACGACTGGTGGACCGGGTACCACGAGTTCACCAACACCTTCCGGAGCTGGGCCGAGGGGGCCGTACACGACTACACCCAGACCCGCCTGCTCTCGTTCGTGGACTGGGTGGACACGAAGTGGCCGGTGGATGAGACGCGAGTCTCCGTCGGCGGGGGGTCGATGGGCGGGTCGGGCACGACCAACCTGGCCGTTCACCACGGCAAGCGGATTGCCTGGGCGGCCGGCAGCGTCGGCGTGCACATCCCGGACAGCAGCCCGCAGTTCACCAGCAGCTACATCCACTGCTACGGGCAGGTGAAGTGGCGGTTGCCGTTCGAGGACGCGGGCGTCTCCGCGTTCAACTACTTCTCCAACGAGTGGTACGTCCTGAACCACCCCACCGCCGAGATCGGCCTGGTGTGCTTCTCCAACGGCAAGAACGACGGGCAGATCGGCTGGCCGCAGGCCGTGCGGTTCTGGCGGGCCATGCAGAAGGCCCGGCAGCCGCACGTCTTCAAGTGGGGCATGGGCGGGCACGGCGAGGGCGTCCGCGTGCCCACCCGCCGCATAGGCCGGCGCGGCAAGGAGGTCATCGACTGCCGCACCGACCGCACGCTGCCGGCCTTCACCCGGTGCAGCCTCGACGGCGACCCCGGAAAGGCCATTGCCAAGCCCCGCAAGCAGTACGAGAAGGAGAAGGCCGAGGTCAAGGCCTGGAACAAGGCCCACCCCGACCGCAAGGACCGACGCTATTACGACCGCTACGACGGCGACACGCACGGGATGTCCAACGGGTACCTCTACTGGGACACCTCCGACGAGAACGTCATCGACGAGCCCGGCAGGTGGTCGCTTATCGTCTGGCTGACCGACGACGCCCCCCAGGACGCCTGCACCGTGGACGTCACCCCGCGCCGGTGCCAGAAATTCAAGCCCGAGCCCGGCGAGGGCTTCCAGTGGACCAACTTCCAGAAGGACGGCGAGGAGTGGACCCCGGTCGGCTCCGGCACGGCGACCGCCGACAAGTGGGGCCTCGTGACGCTGGAGAAGGTCGAGGTGAAAAAGGCCCACAACAAGATCGTCATCGAGCGAAAGTGATTTCGCGCGGATCGGCAGGCCGCAGGACCGTGCGACCGCGTGAAGGAGGCCCTTGAGAGGGAAAGCGTTACGCCTCGCAGCGGCGGGCTGAATATCGCCGTGCCCCCCGGACCGGCGGGGGGCACGGCTTTCAGATCCCGGTGCGCGATTCATCTGAGCTACGCGCCAAACCCGGGACGGCGCGCCGGCGGCGCTGTCGGAGACTTACCCCTGCACCGTGATCGGCTTCGAGCCAAGCCACACGCCGTGCAGGTTGCACCGCGCGAAGGCGCGCAATTCGACGATGTCCTCGTTCGCCAGGGCTATCCAGAGACTGGCCCGCGGAGCGCTGGTTACCGCGGCGAAGCTCACCCTCGCGAGGTAGGCCTCGTCCGCATACAGGTCGACGAACTCGATGTAATGGTCGCGCTCGTTGGGATGCGGCAGCGTCTTCCCGATCTCGATCTTCACCTGGAAGTACTCGCCCTTCCTCGCGACCTCGGGCGCCTCGATCGCGGGTATGTGCCTCCTCTCCAGATCGGAGAGGTTCCGTGGGTCAGATTGGCGATTGACGCCGACGAAGAGGTCCGGGTAGGAACCGGCGGCGGCCCGGTGGTCCCCGCCCTCGCCGCCGATCGCGTCGGGCATTGGCCAGGTTGAGAACATCGGGCCTCTCCTTCTTTCGTCCGGAGCGCCGCGTTCGCGGCGCCGGCTCAGGCGGCCGTGTGTTTCTCAAACGCGTCGCGGATCTTGCATAGCGATTCGATCTGGACCTGGCGGACCCGCTCCTTCGACAGGCCCACCAGCTCGCTGACCTCCTGGAGGGTCCTGGGGCGCCGCTGGCCGGCCAGGGCGAACCGGGCGGCCACCACGGCCTGCTCGACCTCCGTCAGTCCGGCGGCGTTGCGGGCCAGCACGCGCCGCAGGTCCTCAATGGCCAGGTCGCGCTGGTCGCGGTGGCGGCGCTGGAGCTCGTCGCTGTGCTCGAACTCCGGGTCGAACTCGACGGGAAAGTGCTGGCGGTACCTCCTGGTCTTGCTGGCCAGCCGATGAAACGCCTTCAGGATCGCCCGGCAGGCGTAGGTGGAGAACTTGAACCCTCTGCTCACGTCGAACTTGTCGGTCGCCCTCAGCAGGGCGAGGTTGCCCTCGCTGATGAGCTCGGCGAACTCGACGGTGCCGATGCGGGTGCGTTTGGCCATCACGATCACCAGCGGCATGTTGGCGCCGGCGATGTCGGCGCGGTTGGCCGCCGCCCGGCGGTGCCAGGAGAGGATTTCGCGAGCCCGCCGGCTGGAAAACGCCCGCCGCTGGGCCGACATCAGGGCCGCCGCCCGGTACCGGGCGTAGTTGTACCGCATGAACAGCACCGTCTCCTGCCGGCGCGAGAGGTTCGCCCGCGTCGTCGCCGGCCGGGCCCGCGGCTCGTCCATCTCGGTAAACTGCTGCCACGAAGGCACCGGGATGTCCTCCGCTTCCCGCCCGAACAGCTCCCGCTCCGTCGCCGCCAGGCGGTAGTCCGGGTGCGGCACGTAGTCCACCTTCGCCGGGAGGGCGTCGTAGAGGTTGCGCTCCTCTTCAGTGAGACCGGCGGGCCGGCGGGCACGTCGCCTCCGGCCGGCTCTGCATGTCACGGCAGCGCTCATGGTTCAGGTTCCTCGTGCAATGGGCTCGCGGTGCCTCCGGGCGAGGGAAAAGGCCAACCGGCTTTTGCGGAGGTCGCTCATGTTGCTTTGTTTCCGGCCCAAGGGTAAAGCACATCGTCAGACGCCGCAATCGGGGCTGATCCCGTTTGTGATGTGGGAGATGGCGTAGGTTGGCTGTGGGGGACCTCCCTACGGCGGGGCCGGGCGGGTGGCCCACGAGACTCGTAACTTCTTAAGTGGAAGAAAGTTAGGTTTGTCGTCGCCGCCGGGTCAGGCGCCTTCCCGGCTGCGGGCCCACCTGATGGCGTACTTGAGCAGCTCGGAGGCTGTGTCCAGGTCCAGCTTCTCCAGGTAATAGCTCGGTTGGCCCTCTCTTTCCGTCA
>CAZNSB010000062.1:0-15261 GCA_964575155.1 uncultured Planctomycetaceae bacterium
TGGTCGGAGAGGATGACGACCTCCGCCGGCGATTCCGCCGCCAGGGCGAGGAGCTTCAGGTCGATCTGCTCCTGGAAGGCGAGGAAGTCCAGCACCGCCGGGCGGTCGTCGTGGAGGGCGTAGACGACCTGGTCGAAGCCCATGTACTCGTGGACGAGCTTTCCGAAGGGCGATCGCATGACGGCGATGTCGGCGACGCCCATCTGGCCGAGGCCGGCGAGGACGGCGGCGACGCGGTCGTGCCTCGGAAGGAACCGGACGTGCCGGAGGGCGCGGCGGAGGACGTCGAGGTCTTCCAGCCGCTTCACGTAGTGCGACGTCGGCGCCCACGAGCCGTCGGCGGCGAGGGTGTCGATCCGCTCCAGCTCGCCGGCGGCGCAGCGCAGGCGGCGGATGCGGCGGCTTCCCTCGACGGTGACGGTCGCCTCGGCGTCGTCGTAGTCCTCCTCGAACCAGTCGTAGATGTGGACGGGCAGGCCCCAGTCGAGGTTGCGGTAGAAGTCCAGGTACGTCCACCCGGCGAACCGCTGGGGCATCGAGCCTGCGTAAGCGTGCATCGGGTCGTCGTCGCCGATGAGTTGCCCGCTGCCCGACAGCCGGGGCTCACCGGGCGGGGTGCGCGCCGCCGCGTACCAGTCGCTGACGTCCGGAAAGAACGCCGGCCGGTCGATCGCCTCGCCGGCCAGCAGGGCAAAGAAGCGCTCGCGGTGTGTCATGGCTCGATCGTCCCGAGTGCGGGCGGGGGCCGCCCGGCCTTGCCCGTCGTTTGTAGCTCTCCTCGGGCCCGAAGGGAAGGGCCTTGACTCGCCCGCCGGGAGCGCGCAGGATTGCCCGCGCCGAAGCGAGCTGAGGCAAACGACGCCCGGCGTCGCCGGCCGGGGATACAAACATGGAAAACATGCAAGACCGTTCGCTCCAAGCGGAACTCCAGACGCCCAAGTCGCCGGGCCTGTTCGTCCTTCTCGGAGGGCTGATCACCACGGCCGTCGCCCTCGCCGTCGTCTCCGCCGTCAGCTTCGCCAGCGACGGGGAGTTCAACCTGATGGGGATCTACGTCTGGTTCATCATACCGGCCTCGGCCGTCGGGGTCGGGGTGGTCGCCGCCAGCGGGTACAGCCTGGTCTCCTGGCTGCGGGGCATCCGCATCGGGAAGGGGCTGTTCTTCGTCGTGCTGGGGCTGATGGTGCTGGCGTACTTCACGGCGCAGTACGTGGAGTACCGGGCGATCTCCCCGGCGTGGGAGGACGGGACGAAGGCGCGCTTCTGGGAGTACTTCGACGCGGTGACGCGGTCGTTCACGTTCGAGAGGCGTGGCTCGTCGGGCGAGCCGGAGGCCCTGGGCGGGTGGGGCTACGGCGTGCGGGCGCTGGAGGTCGCGGGGTTCAGCCTCGGGGGGCTGGTGCCCCTGCTGATCCTCGCCGGTAAGCCCTACTGCCGGACCTGTCGCATATACATGCGCACCCGGCTGCTGTGCGGGATCCCCGCCGCGCCCCCGAAACGCAAGGCGCCCCGAAAGGACAACCAGGCCCAGGAGGCCCTCCAGGCCGAGCACGCCACCGTCGCCGAACAGGCCGAACAAACCCTCCAGCAGATCGCCGAGCTCGTCGCCCAGAAGGACCTCCCCGGCTTCTCGGCGCGGGTCGAGGCCCTCCAGGCCGACGCCAAGGATACCGCCAAGCGGCACCGGCGGATCGTGTTGTACCTGACGCACTGCCCGCGGTGCTTCACCGGCCGGGTCCAGCCCAAGGCCGTCACCGGCCACGGGGACAAGAAGGCAGAACAGGACCTCCCCCCCATCCCCGCCGACGCCGAGTTCCTCCGCCGCTACCTGGGCGGGTAGGGCCCGCCCTGCCGGTGCGGCCTACCGCTTCGGTGTGCGCTTGGCCTTCAGGGCCTTTTCCAGGTTGAAGATCGCCAGGGGGTTGTCATGGAGGAGCATCCGCGCGAGCTGTCTGGCGCGGTCGAGGTCGAAGACGCCGTCGGCCACCTTCTGCGCCAGGACGCGGGCGACGTTCTGGCGGGCGATGTGCTGGTGCCCGTAGATGCCGTCCACGAAGCAGTAGTCCCCCCCGAAGGCGCTGATCTTGTTGGCCGGGACCGAATCCAGGTACTCCGCCAGGGCGTTGATCGAGGCCGTCGGTGAGATGATGTGCGCCCAGCAGAAGTCGATGAAGACGTGGCGGAAGTTCTTGGCCAGCACCGCCAGGGTCTGCTGGTACGGGTAGCCGATGTGGAAGCAGTCGAAGCGGATGTCCTCGTACTCGATGAACAGGTTGCTCAGCAGCGACGGGTCGGTGTGGTAGACGTAGTTGCCGATGCCCTCGAGGATGCCCGTGTGGATCTGGAAGATGAGCTGCCGGGCGTTGGCCAGGCGGCAGACGTGGTGCATCATGTAGTCCTGGAGCCTGGCGGTGCGGCCCCAGTTTGCCTCCCGGCCCTGGGCGGCGATATCGCGGTCGGCGTAGATGGCGTTGAACTCGCCCTCGGCGTCGGCGCGGGTGACCTTCTCGTAGCGCAGCGGGCGCTGGTACGCCAGCCCGCTCTTGAGGCAGAGCATCCCGCGCCGGATCGAATCGTCGAGGACCTTCTCGCAGGCGTCCTCCAGGTCGCCGAGCGAATGGATGCCCATCCCCGCGCGCCTCTCCAGCTCCCGCAGCCTCCCGGCGTTCGAGACCATGATGAAGTCGTCCAGCCTCGCCGTCGAGCGGAAGTAGCGCCGGTCGCAGCCCAAGTCGCTGTCGAGGATGCTCACGCGGATCCTCGACTTGTCCTTCAGGACGTTCTGGTACCACCGGCCGGCGGCGCGGGCGGCGACGAAGGCCTCGTTGAGCGGGACGATCGTCTTTCCGTCGATCCGGGCGAACCCGTACAGGTCGCGCGCGGCGATGTCCAGCGACCGCCCGTACCCCGTGTTCCGCGCCGCTTCCCAGTAGGGCTCCGCCAGCTTCCAGCGCTTCGGCATCGGCTGGGACCGGTCGCGGACGAACTCGAGCTGCTCGGGCGTCAGCCCCGCCGATACCAGGTCGCAACTGAAGTAGTGCGTCAGGTACTCGCTGAGCACGTCGGCGCCGGCGTCGCGACCGGCCTCCCGGCCGGGCACGTGCTCGTGCGTGTCGATGATCTCCAACCCAAAGACGTACTCACGCAACTTCTCGTAGGCGTTCCTCATGGTTTCGTTTCCTCTGTGCTGTGGCATTTCATTGACCTGCCCCGCGGAACCCGGCACCTCAAACCCGAACATCCGCCCGCGCGGCCCAGGCCAGCGTTTGGCCGCTGTTTCAGAACCCGATCTCTCGGGTGGCACTGGTTGCTCGCAACCAGTGTCGCTCGATGTGGGAACACGGCTTGGCAAGCAAGCCGTGCCACCCGCCAGTCAAAGGTGTTGGGTTCTGAAACAGCTTCTTGGCCGCGACCCGAAGGGGAGCGGGTCCACGCTCCCGGGGCGCCGTCCCACAT
The DNA here is from genome assembly GCA_964575155.1 of uncultured Planctomycetaceae bacterium. Classification (GTDB taxonomy): domain Bacteria; phylum Planctomycetota; class Phycisphaerae; order SM23-33; family SM23-33; genus CAZNSB01. The sequence goes on from CAZNSB010000062.1 coordinate 3,457, forward strand.
ATATTACACTATTGCCCTCCATCGGGCTTTCCCGAACGTCCCGGGCACGGTCTTCCGCCGTTCACTCGGCGAGGAGGGTCGCGATGACCCTCTGGCGGAGCTGGCGGACGCCTTCCAGTGTGAGCTTCTCGAAGGTCCAGAGGGGCGCGGCCGGGTCGTCGGCGCAATTGCGGAGGGCGAGGCGGACGCGGCGGCGGTCCCAGCCCTTGCGTCGGGCCAGCAGGTGCAGGTACTCGATGTCCTGCTGGCATCGGCGGAAGTGCTTGAGCTTGACGCTGGCGATGGGGCCGGGGTAGGTCTTCTTCCCGCCGGCGTAGTTCCTTCCGGTGTAGTAGACGGCCATGTGTCGGGCCTTCCGCCAGGCGTCGGCGCCGCCGTCGAAGGCGTTCCAGTAGGGCATCCAGCCGGTGATCCCGCCGACCCACCGGGTCAGGGCGGCCTGGACCTGCGCGACGGGTGCGGCGTCGATCCGCGCCCCGCCGCCGTAGCACCAGTGCTGCTCCTCGGTCAGCCAGCGTCGCCGGGCGGCGGCGGTCGGGGCGAACCGCTGCCACCCGCCGAGGCACCAGACGTCGGCGACGCCGTCCCAGAGCCCCCTGACCATCTCCGGCTGGGAGACGTCGGTCCGCCCGGCCATGCGGACCTTCGGCGCGTCGGCGGCCTGCCAGCCCAGCCGGCCCAGACGCATGATGAAGGCGTTGGCGTCGTAGTCGTCGAAGTCGGAGGGCTCGTCCATCAGCCAGAAGCTCGCCCCGCCGCGGCCCATGCCGCCGAAGTAGGCGACCTTCCAATAGTACTTGTTGTTGTTGTAGTGCTGGAACTGCGTCCGGGTCCAGCCCTTGGCCTGGAAGTGCTCGTAGAACTGCCGGGCGACGGCGATGAAGCCTTTCTTGTACTCGTCGGTGAAGGCGACGTCCGGGCGGCGGGCCTTGCGGGCGTAGGCGGCGAACTGGAGGCGGTCGCGGACGTCCATCCAGTCCTTGTAGGTCCGGGCGTTGATGGGCATGGGCCAGGCCTCGTGGAAGGCCATGTACATGTGATTGATGGGCACGCCGGCCCCCGGCCCGACGTAGCCGCGGGCCCGCGAGAACGCCGTGCCGTCCAGCAGCGGGCCGAAGCGGCGGTCCCAGGCGGTCCAGTCCTTGACGCGCGCGTCCGTGCCCGCACCGGCCAGGACCGGAATCGCGTCGGCGTCCACCCGCCCGCTGTGAGAATACGGCAGGACGTTGAGCACGCAGCGGTGGCGGTGGGCCAGCGCGTAGTAGTCCCAGCGGGCCTTCAGCGCCCCGGCCGGGTCCCGCGCCTCGCTGACCCCAGCCCACCCGGGAATGCTGTGGTAGCGGTTGATCTCGACGATCCAACTGAACTCATCCGGCAGCGAAAGCGGCAGGACCTTGACCTGAAGCTTCAGCTCCGCCGGCCGGGCCAGCTCCTTGGCCGTGACGACGGCCTGGCCCTTGTAGTCTCCCGCCGCCGTGCCGCGAGGGACGTACACGTCCACCCACACCGACTGGTGCCTCTGCCCGACGACGTTGTTGTCCTTGGCGGGCAGGTCGAAGGTCTCCGCGAAGGGGGCCTTCAGCGGCAGGCAGGCGTCGCCGTACCAGCCGGATGGCAGAAGCTCCGCGCCGGCCGGCCGCCGGGCCTCGGCCTTCGGGTCCGCCGCGACGTACCACAGCCGGAACAGCTCGACGTTGTCCTCCGCGGCGATCTTCCTGCCGCCGGGCCCGACCAGGTCGCCCATCGACACCCGCACGCCGGTCAGCGGGCCCTGCCCCCTGCCGAGAACGAGCTGGAAGGCCACCACTTCGTTGGCCGCGGCCGTCAGGCGGATCGCGCGGGCCTTCGGGTCCCACAGGACGTTCCGATAGCCCCCGCCGCCGAAGGGACGGTAGCCCTGTCGTTCCGGCAGGACGAAGCCGGTGGTCGGGTCCACCTTGACCAGGTCCGAACAGGCCAGGACGGTCATTGCCCTGCCGGGCGCGGCATAGGGTTCCGGCGCGTAGTCTTTCACGGCGCGGGCCTTGGCGAGAACCGCCGTCGGCGGGGCCGGAATGGTCACCGCCACGTCCGCCACCGGGCCGCGGTTGCCCGCCTCGTCCACGCCGCGGACGCCGACGTGGAACGTCCCCCGCTGCCGCGTGAAAAGCGGCAGCCGCTGCCTCTGCCCCCCCGCCACCGGCGGGGGCATCGACCAGCGGGGCAGCGGGGTGGCGCGGGAGAAGTTCTCGGCCGTGACCCGCCTGTCCAGGGTCGCCGCCTCGTAGCCCAGCACGGCGCCCTTGTCCCCGTCGTCGCCGGGGGCGGTGAAGGTCAGCAGGACGCTCGGGGCGTTGGGGCTGACCTGGGCGGCCTTGATCTTTCCCGGCGCCGCCGGGGGGGTCTTGTCGGTCGCGGCTCCCCAGACCTCCAGCCAGGGGCGCAGGCGGCCGTCGTGGATGTCCTTCGTGAACATCCAGATGTCCTCCGAGGCGTTGTAGCGGTAGGGATACGCCGCACCGATCAGCGAGGTCGACTCGCGGACCTGCCCCTTGTCGTCGGTCAGCACCAGCCCCGTCGCCAACCCCCCCGAGAGCGATTCGACCAGCTTCGGATCGACCGGGACCTTCAGGTGCCCGAAGCGCCCGTCCTTGGTCTTCTCGCGCTGGATCTGCCCGGGCCCGGCGTGGCTGTAGCGCGCGGCGGGGTGCGAGAAGCAGACGCTGTGGAACCGGCTGCCGGGGAAGGCCCACCAGTGGTCGGGGGCCGGCTCGGCCCCGGGGGCGGGCGTCCGCGCGTACAGCCAGCACGGGCTGCCCTCTTGCTCGACCATGTTCAGGGCCTTGCCCTCCGCCCACTCGCCCAGCACCGTGCACAGCCCCACGCCGTACAGGTCGCCCTTGGCCAGGTGCACGTGCAGGACCGCCTTGCTCACCGTCCAGCCCTTCACCTTGCCGGTGTCGAACGCCATCAGCAGCGTCTTGTTCTCGAAGCCCGACCAGTTCTGGTTCTGCATGATGGGCGTGGCCGGGCCCGTCCCGTTGCTGTAGCGCATCTTGGCCCGGACCGAGGTGATCCCCACGTCGGCGGTGACGTACACGGGCACGGGCTTCTCCGCCGATCGGGCCACGGAAGTCAGAAGGGCCGCCGCGATGAAGATTGTTCTGTGCAACATGACCGACTCTCCCATTCAAACCCCCGGAGGGGCGTTCTGAAAAAGGTCCGGCGCCGGCTCGCGGCAATGTATCCATTCCGCGCGGGGGTTTCGAGCAGATTCTTTACACCCGCTGCCGCCCGCCCCCGGGGGCGGGCGGAGGCGGAGGTTTTTCTTAAACTATCATTGACTATCATAATCGTCATGCCATATTATACACGTAGACAGTGGATCCGGGCCCCTCTGCCCGGACAAGGAAAGGGCCGCCGCCATGGCCAGAAAGCCGCCCACGAAACCCGCCAGGAAAACCGCTGGAAAGGCCCACCCCCGCCGATCTTCCCGCACCGGCAGGCGCCGGCCCGGGAAAGCCGCCGCCAGGAAGCCCGGCCGCGCCGGCGAGCTGCTCGACACCGGCCGGGCCATCAGACTGCTCAAGACCACCCGCCCCACGTTCTACCGCTGGCTGCGGACGGGGCGGATCAAGGGCATGAAGGTCGGGCGGCAGTGGCGCTTTCGCAGGGAAGACATCGACCGCTTCCTCAAGGGCCAGGAGCCGGCCGTCGAGCTGCCCACCGACATCGCCCCGCTGATCAGAACCTTGGCCGATCGGCTCGAGCAGGTCGGCGGGAAGGACCCCTCTGGGCCCGACGCCGGCCCCGTCACGCGGGCGGCGGCGATGGCCGTCGCCCTGGCCCTGAAGATGCGCGCCAGCGACATTCACTTCGATCCCTACGAAAGCAGCGTCGCCCTGCGGATTCGCGTGGACGGCGTGCTGCACCAGATCGCCGAGTTCGACATTCGCCTGATGCCCGCCGTCGCCGAGCAGTTCAAGCGGATGGCCGCCTGCGACGTCGCCGAGCGGCGCCTGCCCCAGGACGGGCGGATCGTGGTCGAGATCGACGCAACGCCGCTGGACCTGCGCGTGTGCTTCCTGCCGGCGCTGACCGGCGAGGCCGTCACCATCCGCCTCCTCCGCCGCGACGACGCCCTGATCTCCCTGGACCGCATCGACTACGCGCCGGCCGAGAGGGAAAGGCTCCTGCGGGCCCTGGCCAACCCGTGGGGGATGATCGTCGTCGCCGGCCCCACCGGGTGCGGGAAGACGACGGTCCTGTACGCCTGCCTCCGCCGGCTGGTCCGGCCGGCGGTGAAGGTCGTGAGCGTGGAGGACCCGGTGGAGTACCTCATTCCCGGCGTGGTGCAGGTGCCGCTGCGGCGGCAGGCGGGGCTGACCTTCGCCCGGGCCCTGCGGGCCGTGCTCCGCTCCGACCCCGACGTCATCCTCGTCGCGGAGATCCGATCCGCCGAGGACCTGAGCGTCTGCCAGCAGGCCGCCCTCACCGGGCACCTCGTCCTGACCACCCTGCACACGGACAAGGCGCCCGAGACGCTCACGCGGATGGTGGACATCGGCTCGGCGCCGTTCCTCGTCGGCGACGCCACCCGGTTCGTCAGCGCCCAGCGGCTGGTGCGGTGCCTGTGCAAGGCCTGCAGCGCGGCGGCCACCCCCTCGGCCGACGCCCTGGCCCGGGCGCAGGAGCTCGCCCGCGCCGGCGGGCTAAACTGGGGCGGCCTGGAGAGGGCCTTCCGCAAGCCCGTCGGCTGCGGCGCCTGCGGGCGGACCGGCTACCGCGGCAGGACGCTGATCGTCGAGATGATCGAGGTCACCCCCGAGATCGCCCAGGCCCTCCGCGCCGGCGCGCCCGCCGACGAGCTCCGCCGCATCGCCATCGAGCAGGGCATGACCACCATGGCCGCCGACGGCATCCGCCGCGCCGCCGGCGGGCAGACCTCCCTCGACGAGGTCTTCCGCGTGCTGTCCGTGCCGTGCTGACGGCCCCGGCGGCAGCGGCCGGGAGAACGCGGATTGCACACCTGCCTGCCGCAGGCAGGGATTGCAGCAGACCTCACGGATGAAAGAGCTGTACGGCGGGACTGTAGCCGGCTGTAGGGTGGGACGAAGTCCCACCTTCCGGCTCCACGCCGGCGACAACGTAGTTCATAGGTCGGGCATACTGCCCGACGTTTCGTGGGTCATGCGATCGTTGGGATGTCGGGCAGTATGCCCGACCTACCCGCTGAACCGTGAGACGGGGCGGCCAGGACCGGCGGACCGCGCCTCTCAGCCGGCATAAGGCAGGTCCACCACCGGCGGAAGCCCAGTCAGGCGTTCGGTCTTTCCCGCGCCGTCGATGATGAACGGGTCCTCAATGCGCAGCCCGACGCGGTCGGCGGGCAGAGACTTGTAGGGCACCCCCACGATGCCCACGTCGATCTGGATGGCGATGCCGGCGGGGAAGTCGTAGTCCGAGTGCCGAGACGCGATGCCTTTCTCGAACACTTCCGTCCACCCGATGCCGTGCCCGACGTTGTACATGGGGGCGAGGTCGACGGTCTTGAGGTAGTCCCGGCTGGCCTGGTCCACCAGGCGCGCCGGCTGCCCGCAGACGAGCTTGCCCGCGGCCAGCTCGTGGGCGCGGGCGGCGTGGCCGATCAGTTCGGCCTGGTCGGCGCCGGCCCCGCCGACGACGACCGTTCGCCCCAGGGCCGAGGTCAGCCCTTCGTATCGGGCGCTGGTCCCCAGCACCACCATGTCGCCGGCCTGCATCACCCGCTCGGTGGCGCGCCCGATGTTGCTGGTGACCCGCGAGCCGGACATCACGATCGTGGTGAAGCCCAACCTGTCGGCCCCCATGTATTTCATCGCGTAGTCGGCGCAGGCCGCCGCCTGAAGCTCGCGGACCCCCGGCTGGATCGCGCGCAGCATGGCCTCCATGCCCCAGGTGGAGAGCTGAGCGGCGACGCGCATCATCCGCAGCTCCTCGTCGCTCTTGAGGTAGCGGAGATCGGCCATGGTGTCGCTCATGGGGACGATCTTGCCTTCGATGGCCTGCTGGAGGATCTGGCGAGCTTCCCAGGTCAGCACCTCGGCGGGCGTCAGCAGCCCCACGTCTCGCCCCGGCCGGCCGCAGGCCTCGGCGATCGCCTCGCGCAGGCTCACGTATTGATAGCCCGGGTAGTCGGCGTCGGGGATTCCCGAGGCCGACAGGCACCTGAACTCGCCCACCCTCATCATCTCCTCGGCATACCGCAGGGCGTCGGGGCTGCCGAGGACGAGGACCTTCTCGGGGCCGACGACGACCATCGTGTACTCGATGTGCGGGTCGTAGCCGGTGAGCCACCCGGCGTCCCCCGGCCGGTATTCCGTGCCGTAGGCAACGGCCGCATCGAGTCGGCGGCCTGCCAGCTCTTCCCGCAGCTTCCCCACGCGCGCCGCGAACTCGGCCGGCGGCATGCGCAGGCTCAGGTCCAAGGGCGGGAGGGCCTGGACGTACTCGTGAACGTTGAATTTCATGTCGCCCTCTTCTCCAGGAATCTATATATGTCAGGTACCCACGACGTATTTCTCTGCCCTTGGCCTTCGGCCGGGCTCCTTGGGCGTCAGCAGGTAGGGCGAGCAACGGAGTTGCTCGCGGTACCCAACATTTCGTTGAATGCCGGGGATAGGGTACGCCAAGTGCGCGGCGGGGACAAGCCCGAGACACCCGGGCCGGGGAAGCCGGCCGGGCCGGTCGGGGGCGGGCATTGACTTTCTCACGGGCCGACGCGTATTATTCACGAACAGTGAAGGCTCGGCAAACCAACGTTTCGGGGTTCCTTTTCGCGGCGCTGGCGGCGCTGGCCATGGCGGGGGGGGGCTGTCCGGTCACCCAGAGCCAGGACACGCCCGCGCCGGAGATGAAGTGCAGCGTCCGGGACGGCAGCGCGAAGTACTACCTCTACGTGCCGAGCTACTATGACAAGCAGCGCCCCTGGCCGATGATGATCACGCTTCACGGCTCGTTCGTGTGGGACGGGGCGAAGCGGCAGGCGATGGAATGGAAGGCCCTGGCGGAGAAGCACGGCTTCATCGTGGTCGCGCCGGTGCTCAAGAGCACGCAGGGGACGGTGCTGGTCTTCAAGCGCCTGCGGAAGAAGGACCTGGCCGCGGACGAGCAGAACGTCCTGGCCATCATGGAAGAGCTCAAGAAGCAGTACCGGATCGACGAGAAGTCGGTGATGATCTCGGGGTACTCGGCGGGCGGCTTTCCGCTGTACTACATCGCCCTGCGGAACCCGAAGTTGTTCAGCGCGGTGGTGTCGCGGACGGCCAACTGCGACATGAAGATCGTCCGGGAGATCCCGATCACGGACGCCGCCCGCAAGCTCCACTACCTGATCTTCTTCAGCAAGCGGGGGATCACCCCCGCTTCCAGCAACATGAACCCGGTGGCCCGGGAGTCGTGGGCGGCCTTCCGCCATCTCCGCCAGCAGGGGTGCTTCGAGGCCAAGATCGAGAAGATCGAGGGCGGGCACCGCCGCCTGCCGGGGCCGGCCTTCGAGTTCTGGCGGTCGCTCCACCCGAAGCTGTTCGCCGAGGCCTCCGAGGAGGAGTGACCGCCTCGTCCGGGTCCGCCCCGCGACCTCGCGCCTACGCCGGGCGGGCGCGCTTGGGATCCACCCATCGCCCGCAGCGGGGGCAGCGGAGGCGCATGGCAGGCCCGGCCGGGGTGGAGACGATCTCCTCCTCGATGAGAGAATCGGCCGACGTCACCCCGAAGGGGTCGTCCTCCCCGGAGAAATCGGGCCGGTACCCCTCCACGCGCCCGCACTGCGGACACTCCAGAATGTACCTTTCGTCCGACATGATGTCTCTGACGCCCTTCGCGTCGCCGCCGGAAGGGCTGCTTCGCCAGCCTGCGCGGGGCCTGGGCGGGCGGGAGGCCCGCTAGAGGTGCACCGAGAAGTCGGCGACGTTCGGCTCGGCCAGGCGGGCGTAGTCGGCGTAGCTCATGGAGACGGCGTGGCTGTGGGTGCCGGCGGCGAAGGTGATGCTTTCGCACTTGGCGAGGCGCTCATCCACCACCGTCTGCAAGCCGTAGGCGCCCCCGAACGGGGGCTCGGCACCGATCTCCACGTCCGGGAACAGCTTGCCCATCTCCGGCTCTTCGGCCAGTCGGCACTTCTTGGCCTTCAGGGCCTTGCCCAGCTTGCCCAGGTCGACCCTGCAACTGGCCGGGAGGACGCAGAGGGCGTAGTCCTTGCCAGTGGAGACGACCACCGCCTTGGCGACCGCGTCGCCGCTGACGTGCTCCCGGGCGGCCATCTCCTGGGCGGTATAGGCCTCCCGGTGCTTGCGGAGCTTGAAGGACACCCCGGCCTCTTTCAGAAACTTCGCAATGTCCATGGTCCCGCCCTTTCCAATGTGACCACACTGTATTCTACGCGCCCCCGGCGGCGAGAAAAGGGCGCGCCGCGATCAAATTCGATTCCGGCGCCCCCGAGCGGGCAGGTCCCCGGACCGCGCCGGGTCCGGGAGCCTACTTGCCGATGCAGAACCGCGAGAAGATGGCGGCGAGGACGTCCTCGGTGACGACCTCGCCGGTCAGCTCCTTCAGGCCCTCCAGGGCCGACCGCAGCTCCACGGCGGCCAGCTCGGCGACGTCGGCGACCTGCGCGGCGGCTTCGAGCAGCGCGGCGGCGCGCCCGGCGGCATCGGCGGCGGCGGAGATGCCGCGCTGCTGGCGATCGTGGAGCAGCAACTGCCCCGGGCGCGGGGCGCCCAGGCCCGCCAGCAGGGCCTCCAGCGAGCGGCGGAGTGCCTCCAGGCCCTTGCCCGTGGTGGCGCTGACCGGCAGCAGCGACGCCCCGAAGCGGACCCTCAGCGCCTCCACGTCGACGGGCAGGTCGGCCTTGTTCGCCAGCAGCAGCCGGGGGGCCCGCCGGTTCAGCCGGCAGACCTCCGCCAGGAGGTCCTCGGTGAGGCCGTGGTCGCCGGCGGCGGCGTCGATCACGAACAGCACCGCGTCCGCCGAGGCCACCGCCTCCCGCGCCGCCGCGTGGGCGGACGCGGCCAGCGGGCCGGCGGGGACGGACACGCCGGCGGCGTCGAGGAGGAGGACCTCCGGCCCGCCGGGCAGCGTCGCGGGGGCGCTGAGGACGTCCCGCGTCGTGCCGGCCAGGGCCGAGACGATCGCCCGGTCCACCCCGCTCAGGGCGTTCAGCAGCGAGCTCTTCCCGGCGTTGGGCCGCCCGGCGATCGCCACGTGCGGGCAGCGGGCGCCGTCGGCCCGTGGCCCGGCGGCCGAGACGGCGGCCCGCAGCCGGCCGGCGACGCCCCGCACCCGCCCGGCCAGGGCGGCCGGCGACGCTAGCTCCAGACCCTCCTCGGCGAAGTCGATGCTGGCCTCGGTGACGGCGAGGGCCTCGGTCAGGGCCTCGGCGGCGGGTCGGCAGAGGCGGCAGAGCGCCCCGCCCAGCACGCCCACGGCCGAGCGGAGCTGGGCGTCGGCCTCGGCGTCGACGACGTCGGCGACGGCCTCGGCCGACGACAGGTCCAACCGGCCGGAGAAGAACGCCCGGGCGGTGAACTCGCCTGCTCCCGCCTGGCGGGCGCCGGCGGCGATCAGGGCCGCACACAGCATCGAGGCGATCACCTCGCCGGGCACGTGCAACTCCACGACGTCCTGGCGGGTGTAGCTGCGGGGGGAGCGAAAGACATACGCCCTGGCGGGCGCCTCGACGGGATGCGGCCCGGGGACCTTCACCGCGCCGCCGACGGCCCGGAAGCCGCCCAGCGGCGCCAGCGGGGGCGAAAACATCCCCTCCGCCAGGCCAATCGCCTCCGGCCCGGACAGCCGCACGATCGATCGCGACGCCGCCCCCGCCGCGCTGCTGACGGCCACGATGGTGTCGTCGGTGACGAACATGCTCGATTGTCGATTCTCGATCTTCGACTTTCGATTTGCAATCGCCAGGCCGAGGCAACGCTTGCTCGAAGGGAGCCCACACCGTATCCTCGTGTTGCGTCAAGTTTGAATCCATGGGTGGGACGAAGTCCCACCATTCCCCTCGGATCGCACGAGCCGGCCGGTGGGACTTGTCCCGATCAACAGCATCGGAACTCGGCCCACCCTACGCCTCTGGGCGCTTAAGACATGCACGCAAGGGAGAAGACCATGGCACAGCAGGCATGGGTCGCTGTGGCTGGAGCGATCGCGCTGGCGGGGGCGCCGGCGGTGGGGGGGATCCGCGACGTGAGGGTCACGACCGACCGGAGCATCGACTGTTCGAGCATCCAGACCATCGCCCGCGACCTGTACGCGGGCTGCAAGGGCGACCAGGAGAAGGCGATCGCCACCTGGTACTTCGTCCGCCGGATGCTGTTCCACTGGCCCCACGTGCCCACGTGGGACTCGGTGGACCTGATCAACAGCTACGGTTGGGGGCTGTGCGGGTACCAGTCGACGATCTACTGCCAGATCGCCGCCGCCGGCGGGCTGAAGGCGCGGATGATGCACCCCAAGAACCATGCTATTGCCGAGGTCTTCTACGACGGCGGCTGGCACATGTTCGACTGCCAGGTGGGCTGGTACGCCCTGAACCGAAAGGGCAAGGTCGCCAGTTGCGCGGAGCTGAAGGCCGACCCCACCCTCGTCACCGACGCCGTCAAGGAAGGCCGGGCCTCCCGCCCCTACTTCCAGTGCCGCGACAGGGTCAACAGCGGCACCAACTACGCCGCCACCGCCCGCGCCGGGCGGGCGCCCGCCGCGGGCAAGAAGCGCCTCCTCATCCACCTCCGCCGGGGCGAGAGCATCACCCGCAGGTGGTCCAACGAGGGCAAGAGCTGGCACAAGGCCGGCGAGACGCGGTGGACGCACCCGCACCACGGCTGCACCGCCCAGGGCATCGACACCAACGACCCGGTCAACTGGCCGTACTGGAAGCCCTACGCCGAGGTCCGCCGCAGGGCCGGCGAGCGGATCGTCTACGGCAAGAAGCGCTACTTCGGCAACGGGCGGATGGTCTACGCGCCCGACCTGGGCACGGAGGCGTGGGCCGACGGCGTCGCGGGAAACGGCCTGAAGAACATCAAGCCCGCCGCCAAACCCCACCCGGCCGAGGCCGGGAAGCCCGCGTCGGTCACCTTCGTCATCGACTCGCCCTACGTGGCGGTGGACGCCTGGTTGGACGCGACCGTCCTCCGAAAGACGGAAAAGGACGCCGCCGCCGTCTACGCCAAGGGCAAGAAGGGCGGCTGGAAGAAGATATGGGAGGCCGCCAAGACCGGCCAGCTCAAGCTGGAGAAGGTCCCCCTGAAGCAGGCCGCCTGGTTCGCCCACGGGTACGAGGTGAAGTTCGAGATGGCCGCCGGCGCGAATCCCGCCGACGTGGCCGTCGAGGCACTCGCCATCACCACGGTGTTCATGAACAACATGTACGCCCTGCCGTACCTTATGCCCGGAAAGAACGTCGTCCGCGTGACCGCCGGCGAGGGCGCGGACCTGAAGACCAACCCCCTGACCCTCGAATACGTCTGGGAAGAGCGGGGGAAGGACAAGATGCTCACGAAGCGGATCGACAAGCTCCCCTTCGAGTGCACCGTCAACGTCGCCGGCGAGGAGCTGCCGCGGATGAAGTTGGTGAAGCTCTCCGTCGCGCCGTAGTTCACGTCCGCAGCCGGTGCAGGCGGAGGGCGAAGGTGATGATCAGCCAGGCGGCGACGGCGCCGGAGGCGATCAGCAGGACGGGCACGGGCCCGACGTTGGGGTCGGCCAGCAGGGGGATGGCGGCGGAGGTCCACAGCCCCCCGCCCATGAACGGTTCGTGGAGGAGCTGCTTGGAGGCGAAGG
>CAZNSB010000063.1:0-15105 GCA_964575155.1 uncultured Planctomycetaceae bacterium
CCATCCAGTGCCACTTGCCGCCCCACTTGACCTCGTTGCTGACGTGCCCGAAGCCCGGGTTCAGCAGCCGGCACTCGAGGCCGGCCTGGCGCAGCAGCGCGCCGAACAGGTGCGCCTGAGGCCCGCAACCGCAGCAGCCGTACACCGTGATGTACTTGATCGGGTCGTTCACGAACCACAGGTCCAGCCCGACCTTGCGTCGCGTCGCGGGGTCCGCCGGCTCGACGGGGCGGTGCGAGTGGTTGGGCATGTACACCGTGCGGACGAGGAAGTCGTAGATGGCGACGGCCTTTTCCCGCGGCGTCCGGCAGCCGCGGCAGACGTCCCGGACGATGCTCCCCACGCTCGAGCAGTCCACGCTGCGATCCGTTCGCACGACGATGCGCCTCAGCTCCGTTGCCATGTTGACTGCTCCCTGCCTCGCGGCACGGGTGCCACGCCTGCGCCTTTTGCAGCCGTGTTCACCTCGGGGCCCGCACGGCTGCACACAACGCAGCCGTGGCACCCGTGGATTCAAACTCGACGCAATCCTGGTACAGTGTCAAGATTGATTCTGTGGGTGCCACGGTCAAAGGCAAAGTCGCGGTGTTCGGTGTTTGCGACTTTGCCTTTGGCCGTGCTTGCTCCAGCGGGCGGCACGGCCAAGCAGACAACGCTTGACCGTGGCACCCGTGGGTTCAAGCTTGACGCAATCCTAGTGGCTGGTCCCCGTCCCGGCCGGGCAGGCAATGGTAATCGACTTCATCTTCGGCCGCTTGGTGCCGCCGACCTCGATGACGGCCTTGGCGCCGCTGGTGGCGACCTTGTGGGTGAAGGTCTTTTCCTTCGTCCAGTCTTCCAGCCAGCGCCAGGTGATCTCCAGGGGCGTGGCCTTGAGGGCCTTGTCGTCCTTGGCGGTGACGGTGACGTTGTTCTTTCCCACCTCCAGTTGCGGGCGCGAGTAGAAGTTGAGCATGGTGGTGTTGGTGACCTTCAGGGCCTTGAGCGTTGAGCCGCCGCTCAGGCCGACGCGCAGGAGGAAGCCGTACTGCCCGCTGGTCGCGCCCGTGGGGTACTGCTTGGAGTTTGGCTTGCCGATGCTGAACTTCTCGAACGGTGCGGATTGCTCGATCATCCTGCCTCCCTTCCAGCTCTTCCCGGCGTCGAGGGAGTACTCAAACAAGACACCTTCCTTCTTGCCCAGCTCGACCTCGCCAGCGATCTCCGTGTCGGCGATGACGTAGGGCACGCGAAAGGCCAGGGTGATCCAGCCCGCCTTGCCGCCCGCCGGCCCGGGGCCCGCGTCGGTGAAGATGATGTTATTCAACTTGGCCCCCCACGCGGCCAATCCCGCCTTCGTCAGCGGCACCCTGTGCTCGAAGATCGCGTTGCCGTAATAGCGGTAGTACACGTGGGGACCGCCGGGGTGGGGGCCGCCGCGGATCTTCTTGACGTAGGGCTGCCAATACGGGAAGGCCTGCTTGCAGTTCTTGTCGGCGGGGAACTTGAAGGCGGGGCAGGCGTACTTCTCCCCGGGCCAGTACCACTTCCCGACGTGGTCCCACAGCCAGGTGCACGACTCGCCCGGGCGAAGGGCGAGGTCCTCGACGTACTTGCACTTCTTGACGCCCGATCCCGGCGGGGCTGCCCGGTGCTTTCTGGCCTTCTTGACGGTCCTGATGTCGGGGCCGGGGTTGAACATCCAGTTGGGGCTGATCCGCCCGTCGGCGACGGCCTTGTCCACCAGCGAGCGGTCGGCCATCAGCTCGTCGTAGGAGTAGATCTCGCCCTTCTCGTTCAGGAGGTAGCATGGCAGCCAGACGTCCATCCAGTGCCACTTGCCGCCCCACTTGATCTCGTTGGACCCGTGGGCGAAGCCGGGGGCGAGGCGCCGCGCGCCCAGGCCGGCGGCGTCGGCCAGCGTGCAGAAGACGTCCGCCTGGATGTCGCACCCGGCCGCCCCGTAGACGTTCAGAACCTTCAGCGGGTCCCGCACCGACGCCAGCCGGCCTCCGATCATCTCCTTCGGCTGGCCGTACACGTACGGCATCCACACCGTGCGGACCACGAAGTCGTAGAGGGCGACGGCCTTGGCCTGATCGGTCTTGCAGCCGGCGGTCACGTCGCGGACGATCGTCGCCAGCGTGGCGCAGTTGACACTGCGGTCGGTGTCGATGACGATCCGCTCGATGGCCCCCGCCCGTGCGGCGGCGAAGGGCAAGGTCAGCAGGATGGTTGCGGCGGCAGCCGGCAGCACCTTGATCATGGCACGTCCTCCAGTCTGGTCCGAATTCTCTTGGTCTTCGGGGTCAGGGGCGAATTAGAATTCGGCCTGCCGGGAAAGTCAACCTGTTGAGGGAAGCTTACGATGACCGCAGCCAGGCCGATCCGCGTGGGCGTGGTGGGGATGGGCATCCGCGGGCGGATGTACGCGAGCACGTGCGGTCACCTGGCCGGCGCGGAGCTGGTGGGGGTCTGCGACGTGGCCGAGGAGGCGCGGGCGGCGGCGGGCGAGGCGTTCGGCGTGCCGGCCTTCGCCGAGGCCGGCCAACTGTGCGAGAAGGTCCAGCCCGACGCGGTGGTGGTGGCCACGCCGGACTTCGCCCACCTGGGGCCGGCGCTGGCGGCGGCCGAGGCCCGCTGCCACCTGCTGGTCGAGAAGCCGCTGGCGATGACCGTGGCCGAGGCCCGGCAGATCGCCGGCGCCGTCGAAGCCGCCGGCGTGCGGGCGATGGTGGCCTTCGAGAACCACTGGAACCCGCCGCTGTCGGCGATGAAGGCCGCCGCCGACGCCGGCGAGCTGGGCGAGCTGCTCTCCTGCAACAGCCAGCTCGACGACCGCATCGACGTGCCGACGAAGCTGCTTTCCTGGCTGGGTCGGTCGTCGCCGGGATGGTTCCTGATGACCCACACGGTGGAGCTGGCCGGGTGGGTCGCCGGCCAGCGGCCGACGCGGGTCTTCGCCGCCGGCGGAAAGGGCATCCTCTCCGGAAAAGGCCTCGACACCTACGACGCCATCCACGCCGTGATCGCATTCGACGGGGGGATGGTCGGGTCGTTCAGCTCCTGCTGGGTGCTGCCGGAGTCGCTGCCGCTGATCTTCCAGTTCCGCCACGAGATGGTGGGCACGGCCGGGGCGATGCGTGCCGACCTGACCGACCAGATGCTGCACAAGGCCACCGCCGCCCGCTACGAGCACCCGGCGACGCTGGGGGCGATCACCGCGGGCCCGCCGGCGCAGATGTTCGGGGCGTTCATCGCCGCGCTGGCCTCGGGGGCCGAGCCGCCCTGCCCGCTGGCGGACGGGCTCGTCAACGTCGCCGCCGTCGCCGCCATTCACGAGAGCATCGAGGCCGCAGCGCCCGTGGAGGTCCGCGCGTGATCCGCGCCGTCACCTTCGACTTCTGGGGCACGCTGTACACTGAGGGCCCGCCGGCCGAGCGCCGCCGGCTGCTGCGATACGAATACGCCAAGGACTTCTTCATCGGCATCGGCGCCGACGTCTCCCGCCGGCAGTTGGAGTACGCCTTCGAGATCGTCTACCACGACGTCGAGCACTTTCGCATGGTCGAGCACGCGGGGCTGTCGGGCGAGGACATCGGCCAGCGGCTGGGTCGGACCGTGGGGGTGCGCTTGGGGGCGGCCGAGGCGCTCCGGCTGGGGGAGCTGATCTCCTCGGCCACGCGTGAAGCCCCGCCGGTGCCCGTGGGCGGCGCGCGGGAGGTGCTTCAGTCGCTGCGCGGGAAGGTCAAGCTGGGGCTGATCTCCGACACGGGCTTCACGCTCGGGCACGACCTGTACGCGGTGATGGAGGCCGACGGCGTCGCCCAGCTCCTGGATGCCTTCACCTTCTCCAACCAGACGCAGACCACCAAGCCGGAGGTCCGGCAGTTCCACCACACGCTGCACCAGTTGCGGTGCTCGCCGGAGCAGGGCGTCCACGTCGGCGACCTGGAGCCGACCGACGTCGCCGGCGCCAAGGCCGCCGGCATGCGGGCGATCCGCATGGTCGGCGCCGGCGCCGACCCCGCCACCGCCGCCGACGCGGCCATCGAGGACATCGCGGAGGTCCCCGGGGTGCTCCGCGGGTGGGGCCTGGCTCTGAGCGAAGCGGAGAAAGCATGAAACCTTCTGCACCCGCTTGCGTCTAATCCGGGCGAGGGGCGGCCGCGATGCCGCCCGCGGGACCCGGCCGGACCGCGCCGGCCGAACCAAGCCCCTTCCGCCCAAGAACGCAAGGAGACCTCGACATGCGTAAGGGTACGTTGATCGTCCTGTGTGTCCTGGCGCCGGCCGGGGCCAGGGCCGGCGCCGACGGCTGCTTCGTCTGGAGAAAGGGCGTCGACATCAACGAGCCCAGCCAGAAGGCCATCATCCTCCACCACGCCGGCCGGGAGGACCTGATCCTCCAGGTGAAGTATTCCGGCCCGGTGGCGGAGTTCGGCTGGCTGGTGCCGGTCCCGGGCAAGCCCGCCGTCGAGAAGGCCGACATGAAGTGCTTCTACGAGCTGAGCCGCTACTTCCAGGCCGCCAACCGCTACGGCCGGCGCAAGGCCGGCGGGGGGGTCACCGTCATCGAGCGCAAGACGGTCGGCGCTTATGACGTCGCCGTCCTCTCGGCGACCGACCCCGGCGCCCTGACCGGCTGGCTGACGAAGAACCGGTTCAACTGGCCCAAGGACCGCCAGGACGTGCTCGATCACTACGTCCGGAAGAAGTGGTTCTTCGTCGCCGTGCGCATCAACCTCGCCCGCGCCGACGACGACACCGCCGAGCGGCTCCGCACCGGCGAGCTGCACCCGTTGAAGATCAGCTTCGACACGCCGCGGTGCGTGTACCCGCTGAAGATCTCCTCGGTCAACCGCGGCGGGACGGAGGTGCACGTGTATGTCATCGCCGCGGGCCCGCTAGTGTGTCCGCGGATGGACTTTTTCAGCGAGACGCCTCCCCGGCTGATGAAAGAGGCCCGCCCCGGCGCCGGTTTCCGCGCCTGCGAAAAGGCGCTGCCGCGGATGAAGGGCAAGAGCTGGTTCGTGCTCAAGCACGCCGCCATGTTCTTCCCCGAAACCATGCAGGACCTCGTCTTCCAGCCGCTCACCCCCGCCAACCTGCCGGCCCTCCAGGCCGAGTTCCTCCGGTCCTACTGCACCGGCCGGGACGGACCCATGAGCCGGGAGATCCGGCACATCGAGGCCGAGCTGGGCCGGCTCACCGCCCACGGAGGCCCGGCCGAGCAGGCCGCGGTCCTCCACCGCAGGCTGGGGCTGATCCGAAACCGCCTGAAGGTCCTGGCCGGGGTCGCCCCCAAGGTCTTCGTCCCGCTGGCCGTGGCCCTGCTGGAGCAGGGCCGCGGGTCGCTGCTGACCGGGGTGAAACTCGCCGATGTCAAGGCGCCGGTGGACGGCATCGTCGCGGCGGCGACCGAGCGGCTGGGACAGGACGGCGACCGGCGAATGCAGGAGGCCTGCTGGCGGATTCTCATTTCGGCCGGGGCCAGGGCCGCCCCGGGCGTCAAGATCCTCCGCGCGGCCCTGGCCGAGGGCGAGGCCGACGCCCTGGTCGCCCAGCCCGGGTGGTTCGGCCTGATGCTGAAGGGCTGCCCGGACGAGGAGTTGATCAAGCTGCTGGCCGCCATGCTGAACGTGACCGACCGCAAGCAGCACCGACGGATGCAGTTGGCCCGCGCCGCCGGCATCGCCCTTGCCGTCGCCGGCGACCGCCGCGCCGTGCCGCTGCTGATCGCCCACCTCAACGGCCCCGCCGGCCTCTACGCCGCCCGCACCCTGGCCGAACTCAAGGACCCCCGCGCCATCGAGCCGCTGGCCAAGGCGCCCATCTCCTCAGCCGTGCTGGAGGCGCTGAGCAGCCTGGACGGGGCGCGCGGCTTCGCCCGGGCGCTGGAGGGGGTGGAGTCGGAAAGCCCCGCCATCCGCCGCGCCGCCGTGAGCCGGCTGGGCCGCGCCCGCGGGGCCTACCGGGCGCGGGCCTGGCAGACGCTCCTGAAGCTCGCCGAGCAGGAACCCGACCCTGCCGTCCTCAACGGCGTGGCCTACGGCATCTACCGGCTGGCGCGGCAGGAGGGCATGGACCGGCGAAAGGCCAAGGCCGCCCTGGGCGCCATCGCCCGGCGGGCGGGGGCGGGCAAGGCCCACGACGACGCGCTCAGGTACATTCGGGAACTCGGCACGCGGCGGGACTGAGGCAGATGTCGCGAAGATTCAAGGCCGCTGCGGTCACCGCGGCGATCTCCACGATCGCCCTGGCCCCGTCACGCCCGGCGCCGGGCGATGAGGGGCGACCCGACATCCCCCTGCGGAACGTCCGGTGGCAGGCGCTGCCCGAGGCCGTCCGCACCGTCGTCGTCGGGCCCGACAAACGAATCTGGTACCTGGTGGCCGAGCACACCTGGCCGGTCGAGGGGGACCTCGCCGCCGTCCGCGGGTCGATCGAGGGGGAGTTCGGCAGGAAGTCGCCGCGGCTGTACGGCGCCCGCCCGGTGCTCTTCGAGCCCGGCGGGCGGGTGTGGTTCGTCTGCTCCCCCGGCCAGAACCTCCTGCTGGGCTACGACGGCAAACGATGGATCGAGCGGAAGATCACCCGGAAGTCCATGCACTTCTACGGCAACTGCCCCGGCAACGGGCGGCGCTTCCGCTGCGACTACAACGTCGCCGCGGGCGGGGCGGCCTTCTTCATCGACAACCTCGGCGTCCACTGCTTCGCCGGCGGGAAGTGGTCGTACCAGAAGGTGATTTCCCCCTCGCGGAAGAGCGGCTACTACCCGCGCCTGCTCCCCGAGGCCGACGGCAAGGGGGCCATCGCCTTCGACCCCGCCGGCGCCCGCCGCCTGTGGCGATGGCGCGGGGGCCGGTGGCGCCCGGCCGGGACATCACTCCAGCCCGACCCGCCCGCCGGGGGCGAACACAAAGGCCAGCAGAAGTGGGTGTGCAAGAACGGCGGGTGGGTGCAGATCGCCACGGGCAAGACGCTCGCGGGCCGCAGGCCCGCAGCCTCCGACATCGTCAGCGCCGCCCCCGCCGGCGGCGGCGTCTGGCTTCTCAGCCGGGGCGGGCGGATGCGGCTGCACACCCAGGAGCAGGGGAAGGCGGCCGCCAAGGCCCGGCAGGCGTTCGCCCGGCTGGTGAAGGCGCTCGGCGACGACAGCTACCGGGTGCGGGAGCAGGCCACCCAGGACATGATCGCCCTGGGGCCTTCGATCAGCCCGCTGGTCGCCGAGGCCCTCGGCAGGACCAAGGACCTCGAGGTCAAGACGCGCCTGGAGGCGGTACGGGGCGCCTTGGCCGGCGCGGCCAGGCCGGGTGAGTCCGGCGTCCGTCTCGGCCCGTATCGCCTGAAGGGCGCCCGGATCGTCCACGCCGGCGCCGGCGGGCGGATGTACGTCACCGCCGCCCACATCCACCAGGACGGCAAGGACCTCGGCGCCGGGCTGGTCGTCGCGGCCGGCAAGGACAAGGTCCGGGCCCTGATCGGCGCCGAGTTCGCCAAGCCGTGGAAGCTCGGCCATATCGAGGACTCGGGCCCGGTGCCCGGGCCGGAGGACGGGCAGCTCTGGCTGGCGGGCAGGCCCGCCCGGCTGCTGGACGTGAACCGCGGCGCCTTCGTCGATGCCATCCCCAGCGCCGCCTTCCACTGGATCCACGCCGTCGCCGCCGACGGCACCGTCTTCGTCAGCCGCCGACAGGCCGGGCAGAACGGCTCCCGCCCCATCATGGCCTACCGCCCGGGCGCACCGGACGACCGGAAGCTCATTCGGGCCGACACGCTGCGAGTGAAGAAGGGCGCGCCCTTCTGCATCGCCTCCGACGGGGCGGTGTGGACCCACGCCGCCGACGGGCGGGTGGTCCGATTCGACGGAAAGAAGTGGCGCCTTTCGCCCGGCCGGGAAAACGTCAACCGGGTGGACTTCCTCATTCCCGGACGAAAGGGGGCGATCTTTGCCGGCATGGACGGTCGAGCCGCACTGATCGCGCCCCCGCAGGGCGTCTTTGAGGACGCCTCGCCCTGCAAGCTGATCGCCGCTCACCGCAAGGACGTCCTCAACTGCTTCCCGCCGGAGCGGAAGAGCGGGCACTGGTGCAGCTCCACGCAACTGGCGACGGACAAGGCCGGGAACATCTGGCTGAACCACTCCGGCAGGCTGCGCGCGCTCGTCGGGCAGACCTGGGTCGACGCGGGCGCTTCGCTGGCTGCCGCCGGCGCCAAGGCGATGCGCGTCGGCTACCTCGGCGCCGTCGGCGACGGCAGCCGGGTGTACGTGACCGACTGCGCCAACACCAACTTCCTCGGCCGGGTCGCCGGCGGCAAGGTCCTCTTCGAATCTGCCCCGGCGACCTGCTGCGGGTACCGCTTCTATGAGAACGTGCGCGATCTGGAAGGGGCGTACTGGCAGCCGGGCTGGTCCCAGCGCCCGCGCGGCAAGGTCGTCCGCCGGCTCACCCAGAAGGGCGTCGCCGGCAAAGTGTTCCGGTCCGGCTGGTCCAGGCTGCTGGACGCCGGCGGCAACGTCTGGCTGGGCGACGTCGGCGACGAGAGCCCGGCGACGTTCAAGATCTGGCGCGCCGGCCGGATCGCCGGGTCCGTGAAGATCCCCTCGCCGGCCGACCACACCCGCCTGGTGTCGGACCGACCGGGGTCGGTCTTCGCCTGGACGCCGTTCGGGCTCTACCACCTCACAAGCCGGCCCACGGGATCGGCGGACTTCTCGATCAAGGCCCACTACGCCATCGCCGGCGGCATTGCGGGCTCGCCGCGGGTCGAGTACAGCCGACTGGGATACATCGTCATCGCCGCCTCCGGCCAACTGCGCCTGCTGCCCATCCCCCGCCCGGCTGCTGGACGTGAAGAAGGGCGCCTTCGTCGATGCCGTGCCCGACCGCGAGTACCACTGGATCCACGCCGTCGCCCCCGACGGGACCGTCTTCGTCAGCCGGCGACAGGCCGGGCAGAACGGCTCGCGCCCGATCATGGCCTACCGCCCCGGCGCCCCCGCCGGGCGGTAGCGTCAGGCGAGTCGAATACCGCGCAAGAGCGCAACGCCATGGGCCACAGCACACCGGGAGGCGACGCCATGACCCCGAACGCGCCAAGATCGACGGGCATCCTGCTGGCGATCCTTCTGTTTTCGGCCTGGGTCGGGGGCCTGCGCGCAGACATCGCGCCCGTGTGGAAGGTCGATGAACTCGCCGCGCACAGCGACCTGATCGTCCTGGGCCGGCAGAAGGCAGCCACTGAAATCGAGATCGAGAAAGTCCTGAAGGGCAAGTGGCCCGGCAAGAAGATCGCCGTGCCTTCCCTGACGGGCTACGGCACCACCCTGCCGTGGGGCCGGCCCGCTGGCGCCAAGCTGGAGGCGGCCGGCAGGATCGTGGCCTTCATCAGCCTGCGGCACCACGCCCGGCGGATCGTCGCCAACGGCGTCTGCCGCGAAGGCAAGCTCGGCGCCCATCAGGGTGTATTTGGCTATCACCAGCCCATCAACCCCGGCGGGTACATGCTCCGGCCGAAGCCGGACCACGCGGACCTGCAAGCCCTCTTGGCGGACATCGAGAAGGCCATCGCCGGCATCCCGGTCCGGCAGCAGGCGCTGCTGAAGAAACTCAGGGCCGCCAAGGACGCGGACGAGTTTCGCCGAGCGCTCGAGCGGCTGGGGCACATCACCCGCATCGGCGACCTGCACGTCCTGAAGGCCGCCGCCGCCGTGCCTCAGCCGGGCGACGTGCCGCCCGGCGAGGTGCTGACGCTCATCCGGGACGTCCAGGAACCCCGCGCCTGGACACTGCTGAAAGACCTCTACCAAAGGACCCGCAGCGTCCGCGTCCTGATTTTCCTCGGCCGGCTGGGCAGCTTCGAGTCCCGAGCGTACCTCAAGGACCTCCTCTGGCGGGGCAAGAACCCCGGTGTGCGTCTGCATGCCCGCTACGGCCTGGAAGCGCTCTGCCTGGCGCTGCGCGCGGAGGGAAAGCGGCGCGAATCCGACCTCGTCAAGGCCGACATCTACGAGGCCGTCGAACGGAAGGTCGTTCCAGGACCGCGTCAAGTGATTCTGAATCGGATCGGCCCGCCGGCGGCGGCGACGTCCCGCCCGAGCACGCGCCCGGCCGTCAAGCCGCTCGTTCCCGCGACGCCACCAAGAAACACCGAACGCTGAACATCGAAGAGCGAATGGCGCACGGACCTCTTCGCCTGGTGGTCCTTCAATTTGGACACTGCCAGTTCGGGTGCCATGGCGGCCGCTGTTTGCCTCGGGTGCCATGGCGGCCGCTGTTTGCCTTGGGTGCCATGGCGGCCGCCGTCTGCCGCCATGTTGGCGCGCATGGCGGGAAATCCCGACGTACGTCGGGACCCGCCATGGCACCCACAGAATCGACAAGGACTACTGGCAAGATTGAATCTGCCGGCGCCGCCGCCGCCGACGCGGCGGTCGAGAAGACCGCTGAAGCCCCCGGCGTCCTTCGCGACCGGGGGGGTGGGCTGCCGATCATCGACGCAGCCGCCAGCCGGCGGCGGCCTTGTCGGCGGTCAGCGTCTTCTGCCGGATGGGCCCGAGCTTGCCGGCCTTGTCGCGGTGCTGAACGAACGACTCGATCCGGGCGGTGTCCTCGTCCACGTGGATGGCGTATGCCCTGAGCATGACGATCGTCCACTGGGCCGGCGCGATCACGTCGGCGAGGGTCTTCACGTCGGCGGGCCTGCTGGCGGGGCGCTTGCGGTACCTGTCCAGGGCGGAGCAGACCTTCGCGAAGGCGTCGTCGTCCTTTCGATTGTAGGCCTGCCGGTACTTCTCCAGGACCTCGGCGACGGCGCGCTTGTCCCGCGCCCGCCCGGCGAGCAGGGCCAGGCCGTCACCGAAGGTCTTCAACTCACGGCGGCGGACCTTCTTCTTCGCCGGGTCGGCGTCGGCGTGCTCGGCGAGCTTGGGGGCGATCTTCTCGAATCGCTGGAGAATCGCGGCGGGCTCGTCGACGAAGGGCATGCAGAAGAACAGGTTTGCGCTCATCCGTCGATCTTGCGCCGGGGGTCGGGGATGTTCCCGGCCGCGAATTCCAGGATCCGAAAGCCCCACAGCGCGGTCTCGGCGCGTTCGGTTCTGGCGGCGTGCCATTCGGCCAGGAAGGCGTTCATGGCCTTTTCGTCCGGCCTGGGGGGCGGGCGGGGCTCGCGCCGGCGGAGGCTCTTGGCGCGGGCGGCGAGGATCATGTACGCCAGCCGGCAGCGGCGGTAATCGTCGGGCGCCGAGGGGTACGCGCGCTCGATTTCGGCCGCCAGCGACCGGAGCTGCCACCGGCCGGCGTCCTGGAGCGAGCGGGAGTACAGCGCCCCTTCGGCGGCATCGAGCTTCTTCCACTGCCCGGCCCTCCAGGCCGACTCGTAGGCCAGCCACTTCTCCGCCAGCTCGGCCTTCAGCGCCGGCAGCGTGGCCGGGCGCGACTCCGCCGGCCCCGACGGCGGCCGCATCGGCGGGGTGGCGGGCAGCGGCAGGGCGTCGGCGGCCCACCAGGCCGCCAGCGCTGCGACGATCCAGCGCGGCGCGTGTCTCATTTGCGGGCTCCCGAGGCGGATCTGCTCTCCCCTACGTATCGGCCCCGCGCCCGGGTGCGCAGAAAACGCCGGCGGCGGCGTCAAGGCCCTTAGGCCCCGACGGGCTGGGGGGCGGCCTCGTCGGTGTACTTGTGGGCCTCCTCGAAGCGGACGGCGACGGGGGTGGAGACGCCGGGCTCCTGCATGGTGACGCCGTAGATCTGGTCGGACATGGCGATGGTCCGCTTGGCGTGGGAGATGATGATGAACTGGCTGGAGTCGAGGAACTCGCGGACGAGCTGGGTGAAGCGTTCGGTGTTGGCCTCGTCCAGGGCGGCGTCGACCTCGTCGAGCAGGCAGAAGGGCGTGAGGCGCGCCTTGAAGAAGCTGAACATCAGGGCCAGGGCGGTGAGGGTCTTCTCCCCCCCCGAGAGCAGCGTGATCGACCGCAGCTCCTTCCCGGGCGGGCGGGCGACGACCTCGACGCCGCTTTCCAGGACGTTCTCGGGCTCGGTCAGCAGCACGTCGGCCCGGCCGCCGGCGAAGAGCTTGCGGAAGAGGTCGTTGAAGTGTGCGCGGACGGCCTGGAAGCACTCCTCGAAGCGCTTGCGGCTCTCGGCGTTGATCCGCCGGATGAGGTCGCCCAACTGGCGCTGCGAGCTGCGGACGTCCTCGATCTGGGCGGCGAGGAACTGCTCGCGCTGCTGGAGGGCCTCCTGCTCGGCGATGGCGTCGAGGTTCACGTTCCCCAGCCGGTCGATCTTCCCCCGAAGCTCGGAGATCTCCTCGCGGACCGCGTCCCAGTTGCGCTGCTCGTCGTGGGTGTAGCCCTTGTAGGCCTGAAGGAGGTCGAGCTGCAGCTCCTCGCCCGTCCGGGCGATGAGGGTCTCGATGCGGACCTCCACCTCGCCCAGTTGGACGCGGAGGTCGTTGCGCTGTGCGCCGAGGGCGTCGTGGCTCTTGCGGTCGTGGGCGAGCTGGTTTCGGATCTCGCCGAGGCGCTGCTGGAGGGAGCGGCGGGACTCGGCGGACTCCTCGGCCTCGCGGGCGAGGGTGGCCTTTTCGGCAAGGAGCGTCTGGGCCTGGCGGCGGGCGTCGGCGGCGCCGCTCTCGGCGTCGGCGCGGCGGGCGCGGGAGAGCTCGATCTGCCCGCGGAGGGCCTGAAGCTCCGCCGCGAGGGCCTTTTGGGCCCGCGTCAGCCGGTCGAGGGCCTCGGCCAGGCCCTCCTGCTCCTTTCCGGCCGCCGCCAGCGCCACCTGCACCTCGGTCCGCTCGGCGCCCAGCGACTCCAGCCGGGCCTCCGCCACACCGATCGCCTCGCTCAGCCGGGCCACCTCCCCCTCCCGCCGGGTGCGGTCGGCCTCGAGCTCGGCGGCCCTTTGCTCGGCCTGGCGGGCCTGGCGGACGGCGGCGGCGATCTCGGAGGCGAGTTGGCGGACCTCCTCTTCCAGGAGGGGGGCCTCGGCCTGGAGTTGTGCGACCTGCTCGTGGATGCGTTCGAGGAGGCCCTCGTGCTCGACGCGTTCGGCGCTGGCCTCGTACACCGCCGTCCGCAGCGCCCGGACGACGGACTCGGTGTGAGCGCGTCGGGCGGCGACCTCCTCCTTCTGGATGCTGAGCTCGTGGATGCGGCGGCGGGTGTCGGCCAGCCGGCGGGCCAGCTCGGACAGCTCGCTCTTGCGGCGGATGAGCCCGGCGCCGGACCGCCCCGCCCCGATGCGGACGCGCCCGTCGGGTTCCAGCACCTCCCCGGCGGGGGTGACGAACCGCCACCCGGCGCCGAGTCTACCGGCCAGCTCCAGGCCCCGAGAGAGCGAGTCGACCACCAGGGTCCGCCCCAGCAGCGCCTCGACGGCGCCGGCGAGGCGATCGGGGCACCGGACCCAGTCGGCCAGGCGGGCGATGACGCCCTCGGCGGGCGGGACGCCGGCCGGCTGCGGCGGCGGGGTGAGCCGGTCCAGGCAGATCAGCTCGACGCCGCCGGAATCGCCGATCAGCTCCCGCAACTCGCCGGCGGCGGCCAGCACGTCCCCCAGACCCTCCGCCACCAGCCGCTGCTCCGCCCCACCAAGGGCCGCCTGCACCACCTGCGCATGGGCCACGTCCGTCTCGATCATCTCCCCCAGCATCCCGTGGACCAGCGGCCCGCCCGCCTCCCGCGAGCTCAGCCGACCTTCCCTGGCGGCCGACAGCACCCGCCGAACGCCCTCGCCCACGCCCTCCAGGCGGGCGAGCATTTCCTTGAGGACGGCCTGTCGGCTGGTGATGGCGGAGAGCTCCTGGCGGACGTCGGAGACGGCGTCGGCGAGCCGGCGGTCGGCCCGCCCGAGCCTCTCCAGCTCCCCGTGGGCATGGTCGAGCCTCCCCTGGGAGCCGGTCAGCACGCTGCGGACGTCTTCGAGCTTGGCCTGCACGGCGGCGCGGCGGGCGAGGAGGTCTTCGAGGGCGTTGGCGACTTGCTCGGCCCGGCCGGTGAGTCTCTGGCGTTGGACGTGGAGGTTCTCTTTCCTGAGGCAGTGGGTGCTGATTTCGTTGTGGAGCTGGGCGGTCCGCCGCAGCAGGTCGATGGTCCCGTTCTTCTCGTCTTCCAGCCGGTCGCGGAGGCTCTCCAGGGCGCTTCGAGCGGCGTGCTGCTGGGCGGCGACGGCCGCGTCGCGCTGCCGGAGCCCGACGAGCCGGTCGGCGAGGGCCTCGCGGCGGCGGCGGTGGGCGTCGAGCTCGCGGGCGTTGGCGTCTGCCCTGGCCTCGGCCTGTTCGGAGCGGGCGGTGTCGACGGCGACGGCGTCGGCGAGCTCCTTCGCGCGGGCGTCGAGCATCTCCGCCCGCTGCTCGCAGGCCACCGCCTGGGCGGAGACCTCCGCCAGCCTGGCGTCCAGGCTGTGGGCCTTGGCCTGGAGGTCGACGATCTCCGTCTCGGTGGCGGTGCGAGAGGCATCGAGCTGGCCCATCCGGGCGGAGAGCCTGGCGAGGGCGTCGGCGAGCTGATCGGCGCGGGCCTGAAGCTGGCGGCGCTGCCCGCCCAGGCGGTGATACTCGGCGAGCGAGAACAGGCTGCGCAACTCCGCCAGCCTGGCGCTGTGCTGGCGGTAGCTGCGCGCCTTGCCCGCCTGGTACTTGATGCTCCGCAGGCGCTTCCGCACCTCCTGGAGGATGTCCGTCAGCCGGAGGAGGTTCTGCTCGACCCGCTCCAGCCGGCGGAGCGCCTCGCGCTTGCGGGCCTTGTACTTGGAGATGCCGGCGGCCTCGTCGAAGAGTGCCCTCCGGTCGGCGCTGGAGGCCTGGAGGAAGGTCTCGACCTTCCCCTGCTCGATGAGGCTGTAGGCGTTGGCGCCGATGCCGGTGTCCATGAACATCTCGCGGACGTCCTTGAGGCGGACGACCTGCTTGTTGATGAGGTACTCGCTCTCGCCGCTGCGGTAGAGTCGGCGGGTGACCACGACGTTCCCGGCGGGCTCGGGGGCCCCCTGGGGCGCGTCGGAGGGCTGCCCGTTGAGGCGGGCGGAGAGGAGCCCGGCGGGGTCCTCGAAGGTCAGGGCGACCTCGGCGTACCCGGCGGACCGGCGGCGAGCGGTGCCGCTGAAGATCACGTCC
>CAZNSB010000064.1:0-13810 GCA_964575155.1 uncultured Planctomycetaceae bacterium
CGGTGCACTTCAAGAGCCTGACCGACCCGGCGGCCAAGCTGCTGGAGCAGAACTACCAGTACGACCTCGTCTCGGCCGACAAGCTGCTGCAAAAGTACATCGAGAAGCCCATCGAGGTGATCTGCCCCGGCAAGACCTACGCCGGCAGCCTGCTGAGCTTCGACAGCCGCCAGCTCGTGCTCAAGGAGCCCGCCGGAATCACCATGGTCCAGCGCCCCGACAACGTCCGCGACATCCGCTTCAAGGTCCTCCCGGAGGGTCTGCTGACCAAGCCCACGCTGGTGTGGCTGGTGGCCACCAGAAAGCCCGGCAACCACCTGATAGAGGTCACCTACCAGACCTACGGCACGACCTGGCACGCGGAGTACGTGCTGGTGCTGAACAAGGACGACACCGCCGCCGACCTGACGGGGTGGGTGAGCGTCAACAACGCCTCCGGCAAGACCTACCGCCAGGCGAAGATGAAGTTCATCGCCGGGGACGTCCGGCGGGTGACGCCCCCGCCGTCCCCGGTGCGGGCCCGGGAGTACGCCAAGGCCGCCGGAAGGGCGGGCGCGCCCATGGTCGAGAAGGCCTTCTTCGAGTACCACATGTACACGCTGCCCCGGCCCTCGACCGTCGCCGACAAGGAGACCAAGCAGCTCGAGATGTTCAGCCCCGTCCGCGACATGAAGGTGCAGAAAAAGTACCTCTACGACCCCCTCCGCACCTGGCGGTGGTACGGCGGCCGGCAGACCTCCCGGAGCTACGGGCTGACCAGCTACAAGAAGGTCAACGTCTTCATCGAGTTCAAGAACTCCAAGGACAACAAGCTGGGCATCCCCCTGCCGGCGGGCAAGGTCCGCGTGTACAAGCAGGACCCCGACGACAAGGCCCTGGAGTTCGTCGGCGAGGAGAAGATCGACCACACCCCCAAGGACGAGGACCTCTCGCTGCTGATCGGCAACGCCTTCGACATCGTCGGCGAGCGCCGCCAGACCTCCTTCAAGTACGAATCCGCCCGCCACTGGATCGAGGAGAAGTTCGAGGTCAAGATCCGCAACCACAAGAAGACCGACGTGGTGGTGCGGGTCAAGGAGCACCTGTACCGCTGGAGCAACTGGAAGATCACGCAGAAGTCGCACGCGTACAAGAAGCTCGACGCCCGCACCATCGCCTTCGACGTGGAAGTCAAGCCGGACGGTGAGACCGTCGTCACCTACACCGTCGAGTACTGGTGGTGATTCAAAAACCGCCACAGAGACACAGAGATCACAGAGCCAAATCGTTTCAAAAAAAAGAAATACCTCTGTGCCCTCTGTGTCTCTGTGGCGGTTGTTTTTCTCCTCAGGGCCTCTCAGATCCAGAACTCGCTGCGCAGCTCGTCGCCCTCGCGGGTGGCGCGGCGGAAGTCCTCGACCTTTCGCAGGTCCTTGACGCCTGGGGCGGACTCCCCGCCGGTGGAGACGTCCACCGCCCAGGGCTGGACGACTTCGATGGCGTCGGAGACGTTGTCGGCGTCCAGCCCCCCCGAGAGGATC
The DNA here is from genome assembly GCA_964575155.1 of uncultured Planctomycetaceae bacterium. Classification (GTDB taxonomy): domain Bacteria; phylum Planctomycetota; class Phycisphaerae; order SM23-33; family SM23-33; genus CAZNSB01. Next base: position 1,521 of record CAZNSB010000064.1, read on the forward strand.
AGCGGGCCCAGCCCGGCGAGCTGCCCGGCCAGGCGGGCGTCGGCGACCCATTGCCAGTTGAACCGCTGCCCCGTCCCGCCGCGGGCCTTGGGGTCGGCGGCGTCCAGCAGCACCGCCGCCACCCGCCGCCGCGAACGCACCCCCCCCAGCCAGTCGTGAACCCCCCCCGCCCACTCGGCCGAGCCCACGTTGAACGCCTTGATGACGGGGACCGAGACCCGCTCGACGATCTCCGGGGGCTCGTCGCCGTGGAGCTGGGCGGCGGAGATGCCCGTGCGGGCGGCGACGTGGTTGATCGTCTCGGCGTCGGAGTTGACGAACACGCCCACCGCCCAGACCATCGGCGGGAGCACGTCGGTGACCGCCCGCGCCTGCTCCGGGGAGACCCATCGCGGCGAGGAGGCGAACACCAGCCCCACCGCGTCGGCGCCCATCTGGGCGATCCTCAGCGCCTGCTTCGGCTCGCGCACCCCGCAGACCTTCACCCGCACCCGCTGCATGATGAGCCTATTGTAGCCGCCCCGCCCCCCGCACGCCACGCCCCGCGCCCGGTGCCATGGCGGCCGATGTTCGCCGCCATGAACCAGCGCCGGCCGCCACCGGCTGAAGCCGGCGGCAAACAACGCACGGGCGATGCGGAAGCAAACTGGCGCGGCCCGGCTGGCAGGCGCCGCCCGACCGGGCCGCCGGAAGAACGTCCTTGCTTTCGCCCCGGCCGGGCGCCAAATGTCCGGGCAGCAAGGAGACCCGCCATGCCCAAGACACCTGTGCAGAGCGCACTGCGAATCGGGTGGAACCAGGCGGACATCACGCCGCCGGGGCCGTGCCTCGTCGCCGGGCAGTTCCACGCCCGCATCTCCGAGGAGGTGCGCGACCCGGTGACGGCCACCGCCCTGGCCCTGGAGGCCGGCCGGGAGCAAGCCGTCTTCGTCAGTTGCGACCTGGTGGCCATTCCCGACGCCCTCCGCGACGGCGTCCGCGCCCGCCTGCGAGACGACGGCGCCGGGATCGACCCGACGAAGGTCGTCCTCCATGCCACGCACACCCACACCGCCCCCGAGGTGCGGACCCCCGACGCACCAACCGGCACGACGGCCACCGCCCTGGGCATGGAGCTGGACGCGATGGACGGAAAGGGCTACCAGCCCCTGGCGGCCGAGCGCATCGCCGACGCCGTGCGGCAGGCCTGGGCCGGGCGAGCCCCCGGCGGCGCCGCCTTCGGCGCCGGCTGCGCCGTCGTCGGGCGAACCCGCCGCTGGGTGGACACGGCCGGGGTCGCCTGCATGTACGGCAACACCGACACGCCCCGCTTCAGCCACATCGAGGGCTACGAGGACCACAGCCTAGGCGTGGTGGCCACGATCGACCCCGCCGGGAAGCTCACCGGGCTGGTGGTCAACGTGGCGTGTTCGGCCCAGGTCAGCGAAGGCGACTTCGCCATCAGCGCCGACTACTGGCACGAGACCCGACAGGAGCTGCGCCGGCGGCTCGGCGCGGAGCTGTTCATCCTCCCCCAGTGCAGCGCCGCCGGCGACCAGTCGCCCCACCTGATCTACGACCGCCGCGCCGAAGAGCGCATGCTCGAACTCAAGGGACGCACGCCGCGCCAGGAAATCGCCCGGCGCATCGCCGACGCCGTTGAGGAGATGCTGCCCTTCATCCTCCCCGCCGCCGACCCCGCGCCCCTGCTCGCCCACCACGTCGAGACGATCGACCTGCCCCGAAACGCCCTCACACAGGCCGACGTCGACGCCGCTCTCGCACAGGCCAACGACGAGCGCTCACACTACGAGCAGGAGATGCGGAAGCTCCAGGCCGATCCGGCCCTCAAGCTCCGCCCGCGCTGGTATCAGGAGCCCACCCACTTCTACCGGCGCATGAAGTGGCAGCAGGCCGTCGCCGAACGCTTTGAGCAGCAGAAGACCCACCCGGACCTTCCGGTCGAGTTCCACGTCCTCCGGCTGGGGGAGCTGGCGGTCGCCACCAACCCGTTCGAGTACTACCTCGACTTCGGCGTCTTCATCAAGGCCCGGAGCCCGGCCGCCCAAACCCTCCTCGTCCAGCTCGCCGGCCCCGGCACCTACTGCCCCACCCGGCGCTCCCTCGCCGGCGGCGGCTACGGGTCCCTCCCCGCCTCCAACCCCTTCGGCCCCCACGCCGGCCGAAAACTCGCCGAACGAACCATCGCCGTCCTCCAGACCCTCTCGCCGAAAAAGTGAACCCCCGGCGCCACGGCGGCACAGTGGTCTCCACCACCACGGGAGCGGGCCACATGAATGCCACGCCCAAGTTTGCCCGCCGGGGTGTTCGAGTTGACCCCACCCATCACCGTCAAGCCACAGGAACGATAGCACGCATGGCGTTACGCACCCTGGTGTCCATCAACGGAGTCGTTTGTTGTCTGCGCCACATCTTGGCCCTCCTCTGCAGTACAGACGATGTCCCTGATTGTCTGCACGCTCTTGGTATCTGCCCATTCGATGCCAGATCTGTCTAGATCCTCGACCATGCGTGACAGGCATGTCAGCGCTTTCTGATCCTGCTGTACTTGCCGTCTAACGTCTTCCTTCTCCAGGTAGCGAGCGACGTCCTTGAGAACACGTTCGTATTGGGACCGTTCGAGTCTCCCAACTTGTGCTCGCTCGATGGCCATAGCTGCTATGACAAGAACATTGCGCGGGGGCTCGCGCTGTCTTAACGCGATCTTCAACTGGAGAGAGAAGTTAAGGTACGCAGCACCAGCGGCATGCCTGACGGCCTCGCTCTTAGCGTCGGCAATCTCGGCCATGGTGGACTTGACCTGGTTCTCCATGTCCCTCCGGACCGCATCAATCTGCTGACGAACCCGGTTCTGATCTCGCCTAACCGCCCACCGCTGCCACACCTGCAACACGATTGGCATGACGACAACCATCAGGCCCGCAGTGACGGTCACGAGGATCATGAGTCTCGTCCACGCGTTCTGATACATCGAATCGAGAGTCTTCAGGATCTCCAGCGGGTCCAGGGTCGGCTGCGAAGTCTGCGCTAGGAACAGCATGTTGAGCCCCTTTCAGCATGTCCGCCTCAGGATGCACACCACCCAAGAAAGAGTTCAGCCTAACTGACTCGGGACCACACGACAAACCCAAATCGCGCAATCGGGACACGATGGACAAGTACCGGGCGCCTCGCCGCCGCGAGTCTTCGCCGGGCTGCGACATGGCGGCCACCGTCCCCCGCCATGCCCCTGCCGAGCCGTTCATTGGTGGGTGGGTGGCGTGGCGAGGCGCTTAAGCACATCCCCACGGGGCGCCCCGCACGTGGCGATCCGCAAACGGCGCGGCTCGCCACGCCACCCGCCAACGCGGATTGGCTAGACACTCCTTTTCGTTCTGACAAGCCGCCAACCTGCTCGGCCTCTTGAGTGTCGTAAGACTTCGTCGATCTTGATCGGGCGGTCCACTCCAAGCAATGGGAGCTCAAGATGGACCTTGAGATCAACGGTACCTTTAGGATCAATCGGAAATTTGGCCTCCACCTCCAGCTCAACCGCGCCGGAGCCCTGAAGACGTGCTTGTCCTGCGGTCCCCGTCACCGGCCCAAAGACCTTGATGCCTGTGAGCTGCACTGGAGGAAAGTCATCCCCGGAAGTGATGGTGCCTGAAACTCTGTGGGCCGGAATGACGATGACTCCCGCAAGATCGCGCAGCCACAGGTAGAGTGTCATTCTCAGGTCCAGCACGTGCTTGATGCCGGCCTTGTATGTCAAATCGCCGCTAACAGTTTCGAGATCTGGAAATCTGGTCAATGGCAGCAGCATTCTGAGCAGCTCCCGATGACCTGCCCATTTCGTGCGCGTCCCGTCCCGCCATGGCACTAGTTTCTTGTCTTCCTTGGCAAGAACGTATGGTGAACGGTCCGTGGCGAAAAGGATCGCCACGACCGTCTCATGCTTGTGAGTCACATTGAGATTCAGGCGCATTTCCGGGGCGGGTGGCTCAAAGCATCGTTCAACCTGCGGCCACCACGACGCGAGGTCCCTGCGGTCGGGGCTGTGGACTTTCCCAGTCTTCTCGTCAACACCGATGATCCAAAGAACGTCGGACAACCGTGCTGCGTTCGCGAGGCCAGCGAGCTGCTTCGCCGTACGGAACGTCGGCTCGGGCCACTTGCCCTTCAGCTCGACGAGCGAGTCTTCGCTCGGTTGCTCCCGCTGTGCCGATTCGATTACTCGATGCACCCAGTCTTCGAGGGTCCGGGCGTCCATGTCGCACCTCCCCGCTATGGCCATGTCAGCATGATTGTACCTCGCTGCGAGGGTGGCCGCTACTCGCCAACGTTGTTCCTGCGCGCTGTAGACGCGCCCCTTCCTGGCCCCGCTGGCGATGCGCCGGGTCCGGTCAGTCTTCGCGGGTGAGGTACCAGACGGCGGCGATGGCGGGCAGCGCGATGACCAGGCCGCGCCAGCCGGCGACGGCGAGGCCGGCGAGGGCCACCCCGGCGATGGCCGCCGCTACCAGCATGGGGCGGGCGTAGTAACGCCAGGAGCCCGGTGCCATGGCGGCCGTCGTCTGCCGCCATGCCTTCCCCGAGCCGCTCATTCATGGCGGCGAACACCGGCCGCCATGGCACCCGGGCCTACCAAGTAGCCGGGCAGGGCGGCCGCCATGCCACCCAACTCAGGGCCAAGCCGGCGATGACCAGCCCCGGCACGATGGGGCGGACGTAGCAGCGCCACGCGCGGTAGCGGTCGCCCCCGAGGGCGGGGGCGCAGAAACACGTCGAGCCCGGGTGGCGGTTTAGGCCCACCGGGCTCGACGCCGTCTGGTTGACCCGCCATAGCGGGCGCGTAGCTCCGCCTATGGCGGGCCACCTATGCGATTATCGGTCACTGGATCACCTCCTTTCTGAATAGGATCCTGCCCAACCGTCGTCCCGAAAGGCAGCGCCTCTTCGGGGCCGCCGGGCTCTTCACCCTCCGGACGCCTCCGGAGGCCCGGCGCCGAGGGGGGATTTCACCCCCGCCGGCGGGAAGGCGTGAAGGAGTTCACGCGCCTTCCATGAACATCATAGCATCCAGACCCGGAATCGGACAATGGGGAAAATCTAATTGCCCAAGACGCGCTGCTCCACCCCGGGCGCCCCTACGCGACCCCGTCCTCGGCGCCCCACAAGCGATGCCGCATCCCAAGAACCGAACCCCCCGCTTCCGCGGGGGGCTACTGTCAATTCACAAGGGGCGCCCTTACGCGACCCCGTCCTCGGCGCCCCACAAGCGATGCCGCATCCCAAGAAAGTAGCCCCCCGCGGAAGCGGGGGGCTTTTCTCAATTCAGAGGGGGCGCCCTCGCGCGACCCGGCACCAGGGGCCTACCGGGCCGGGCACACCGGGCGGAAGCCAATGCCGTGGCGGGGGCCGGGCGGAAAACCGGCGCGGTGTGCGGCGCGGCACTCGACGGCCGAGCAGTAGCGGTAGTTGCTTCGGACGACCCGGTACAGCCCGGTGGGCGGGCCGGTCGGGTCGGTGGCGGGCGCTTCCGTCCACGAGCCGAAAAAGTCCAGGCACCACTCGAAGACGCCGTCGTGCATCCGGCGCAGGCCGAAGCGGTTCTCATGCCACGCCCCGCCCTCCCCCAGCCGGCCGTCCCCGCGAAGCAGCCGGCGGTTCCCGAAGGCGTGCCGCGAGGTGGTGCCGGCCCGGCAGGCGTATTCCCACTGGGCCTCGGTCGGCAGCGTGAACTGGTGCGGCGGGTTCCGCCGCGACAGCCGCCGGCAGAACTCCAGGCCCTCCGCCCAGGAGACCCGCTCGACGGGGAGGTGGGGGAATTTCTCCCGGCTGCGGTTGAAGCCCATCAGGGCCCGCCACTGGGCCTGGGAGACCTCCTCTCGGCCGATCCAGAACGCCCGGGAGATCGTCACCTTGCGTACGGGGGCGTAGTCGCAGGGCATGTCGGCGGCCGCGGGCACGCCGGTGCCGGGGTTGTAGCTTCCCTGGACGTACGTCCCGGCGGGGATCCTCAGGAACTTCATCTTCACCCCGCCGGGAAGCTCCGCGAGCATCGCCGGCAGCGGCACGGGCCTCAGCGAGCGGTAGTAGTCGTCCAGTTGCGGGTCGTCGGCGTATCGCCGGGCGATCTCCTCCTCCACGCGAACCGCCGCCCGCCAGGCGCGCTCGTCCGGGTCTCCCAGGTGCTCCCGGATGTAGGGGCAGACGTGGAAGAGCGCCCCGGGGCCGACGCGGACGAGGGCGGCGCGGGCCCTTGCGGCGGCGGCGTCGCCGGCGCCGAGGTCGGCCAGGGGCCCGGCGACGTCTTCGCACGCGGTGGCCTTGCGGCCTTCGGGCGCCCGCCCGCAGCCGGCGAGAAGGGTCATCGCCGCGAGGGCGGCAGGGGCCATCCAGACGGTCCAGCGCCTCATGGCGCTTCAACCCCGCCGGGGGCGGTGCGTTCCGCCGCAGGCCGTCGCGCCGGCGCTTGTCCCGCCAAGCCCAAGCGTGTACACTTCCCGCTTCCAGCCTGAGCAAGGAGTTGGGAAAGGAACAGGATGATGAGGAAAGTGCGTTTCGGGATCATCGGCTGCGGGGGGATGGGCAGCGCGCACGCGGGGCAGATTGCGCGGGCCCACTCCAGGGAGTTCTGCCTGGCGGCGGTGGCGGACACGGACGCGGCGGCGGCGCGCCGGCTGGGCCAGGCCCACGGCGTGCCGTTCTTCGACGACGGGCCGGAGCTGATGGACTCCGGGCTCGTCGACGCGGTCCTCATCGCCACGCCGCACTACCACCACCCCCCGCTGGCCATCCACGCCGCCCGACGCCGCCTCCACGTCCTCACCGAAAAGCCCATGGGCGTGACCGTCGGGCCCGTCCGCGCCATGATCGCCGAGTGCAGGAAGCGCCGCGTCGCGCTGGGGGTGATGTTCCAGCAGCGCAACCGCCCCGAGATGCGGAAGATGAAGCGGATGATCGACTCCGGCGCCATCGGCAGGATCCTCCGCGCCCACATGATCTGCTCGAGCTGGTACCGCTCGCAGGCGTACTACGACTCCGGTCAGTGGCGCGGCACGTGGGACGGCGAGGGCGGGGGCATCCTGCTCAACCAGGCCCCCCACTCCCTCGACCTGTTCCAGTGGTTCGTGGGCCTGCCCCGCCGGCTCCTCGCCCGCGTCGCCACCCGCGCCCACAAGATCGAGGTCGAGAACACCGCCAACGCCGTCCTCGATTTCGGCAACGGCCGCACCGGATACATCTACGCCACCACCGCCGAGTACCCCGGACAGGAACAGTACTACGTCTGCGGCGAGAAGGGCACGCTCCTGGCCGAGGGCGGCCGACTCCGTTTCGCCAGGCTCGACAAGCCCATCAAGAAGCACATGGCCACCGACGCCATGTGGGGCAGCCCCAAGTGCACCTGGAAGGACGTCCCCCTGCCCAAGACGCGCGGCGGGCACATCGCCATCACCCGCGCCTTCGCCCGCCACGTCCTCCGCGGCACGCCGATGACGGCGGCCGGCGAAGAGGGCATCAACGGGCTGGAGCTGTCCAACGCCATCCACATCTCCGGGTACAAGAACAAGCCCGTGGACCTGCCGGTGGATGCCCGCGAGATGGAGCGGCTGCTGGCGGAGCTGATCCGCACCCGCAGCACCGGCCGGGGCGGAAACGCCCGCAAGAGGGCCAACGCCGAACTGAAACGCCTCCTCGGCAAGTACCCCGCCTGAGCGCCAGCCGGGTGCCATGCCTGCGTTCTGTGCAGGCATGCTTACGAACGACGTAAGCATGGCACCGGGCCGGGTGCCACCTGCCTGCCTGCGGCAAGCAGGCAGGCGGCTGCGCAGTCCGCAGCCGTGCCAGCGCCCCCACTGGCAGTTCTCAAACTGCTTCTGACCCACAAGCCGCGACGCGAGGGGCAGCGCGCCCCTCGGCCTCAGCGCCGGCGTCGAAGAAGGCCCAACAGCCCCGGCAGGATCACCGCCGCGGCGCAGGGCTCGGGGATGGGCGCGCCCCCGCCGGTGGTCTTGCCGAAGTGGTTGGCCAGGATGGCTAGGTCCAGCACGTCCACCTCATCGTCGTCGTTGAAGTTCGCGTCCCGCCACTTCGCTCCCGTCATCCCGAAGTGGTTGGCCAGAATGGCCAGGTCCAGGACGTCCACCTCATCGCTGAGGTCGGCGTCGCCCTTGTGGGCCGAGGCCTCCAGCTCCACGCCGTCGGGCTCGTAGGTCAACTCAAAGTCCAGCCCCGCGTAGCCGCCCAGGTCGTCCAGGCCGGCCGCGTCGGCGAACTCGCCGCTCCGCGCGCCGCAGTGGATGATTTCGAAGGCATCGCCCGGCTCGGGGAGGAAGCCGTCGATGAGGGTCACGTCCAGCGTCCCGTCGAGGCTGAGGGTCCCGGAGGCGTTGAGCTGGTCGTGCTGGCTGCCGGGGGTCAGGCCGCCGATCTCGACGGCCAGGCCGGCCGAGGCGCCCAGCTTCAGGCTGCCGAAGCTGACGGCGGCCGGGCTGGTGCCGGGGCTGTACACGCCGCGGAACTCGACGTTGCCGGTGAAGGTGCCCGAGCCGTCCACGTCGTCGGTGAAGGTCAGGTAATAGCCGGGGATGGTCGGTCCGTTGACCATCCCGCCGTTGGTGAAGTCGCCGTCCACGGTGGCCATCTTGGACGCCGAGAGCGTCCACTCGGCCGGCAGGTCCATGCCGTTGGGGGCGCTGAGCGACCCGCCGTAGGCGAGGGTGGTGGCCATGCCCAGTTGGGCCCGGTCGGCGTCCAGCAGGATCGCGGCGTTCGAGCCGATGTCGAGCGTGCCGGCGTGGCTGTAGCCGTCGGGCGAGGTGGCGTCGCCGAGTGTGAGCGTCCCGCCGTCGGCCGCGATCTGAGCGGTCTTGCCGCCCGAGACCTCCCCGGCCAGGAGCCCGTGGCCGCTCACGTCCGCGACGGCGTCCAGGTCGTACCCGGCGGGGGCGATGAGGCTGCCGCCGGTCAGCTCCACGCCGCCCGTGGCGAAGGTCCCCCCGGCCAGGGTCAGCGAGGCGCCGGCCGCGACGATGGTGTCCGCGGTGACCTCGAGCGTCTTGGCCGGGTCGAGGGTCAGCGAAGGCACCCCGCCGGGCCCGACCGTCAGTCCGCCCGCCCCGGTGACCCGGACCGTGCCGCAGCGCCACTGGAAAGCCCCGCCGGGCGACAGCGAGCCCACCGAGACCGTCCCGCTGTCCAGCAGCAGGTCCCCCGAGACGGTCAGGGCGCCCGTGCCGGCGCCGGCCGACCCGCCGAAGACCTTCAGGTGCTCTAGCGTCTCGGCATGCCCGTTCAGGTCGATCATGCCGTCCGACTTGACCGTGACGGTGTCGCCGGAGGCCCCGATCTGCTCGGGCTGCTCCAGCCGGACCTTGGCCCAAACGTCCGCGTGCTCGCCGGTGCCGACGATGAGGTTCCCCGTCACGGCCCCGTCGGCCACGGTCTTTGCCAGGATCAGCGTGCCCTCCTCCACAGTCGTCAGGCCGGTGTAGGTGTTGTGGTAACCGCCGCTGAACACGAGATCGCCGTCGTCGATCTTCCGGACGGCTCCGTTGGTGATGACGGCCGAGACGTCGACTTCACCGCTGGGCACCTCAAAGACGCGCTCGGCGTCCGTGAGGTCCAACGCGCCGCCCGCGATCGTCGCCGAGCCCCAGCCAACGACAGTGCCCGTGATTCTCAGGACTCCGCCAACGACGGCCCCTCCCTGCAGCAGCACGACGTCGCGCGTCTGCGTGTGCCCGTTGAGGTCGAGAACGCCCGAGGGCATGATGTTCGGCCAGTCACCATCCTGGGGGATCTGCTCGTTGGCTTCCAGGCGGCAGGTGCCGTACACGACGAGCCACCCCACGGCCGGGCCCGGCGAGGACCTGGCCAGGACCAGGACGCCTTCGGCGACGTGCACAGTGCGCGACACGCTGACGGAGGGACCGGACAGCTTCAACGTCCCCGGGCCCTCCTTCTCTAGATTCCCAAGTCCAGGCATTTGGCCGGTAAACTCCGCGTCCACATCGCCGGGCCCGTCGTCCACGTACCAGTAGAGATTGGACGGCTCGATGATGGTGCACGTTATCCGCGGGACCTCCGGCGCGCTGGCGGGCCTGCTGACGATGTGGGCATGGCCGGTGGGCGGAGACCAGGCGATAGCCAGTTCACCCTCGATGACGTCCCCACCGGTCATAATGAGCTTGCCGATTTTCTCCGTGCAGCCGCCCAGGTCCAGCACACCGTCCTCGGCGATGGCGACGATGGCGTCGTCACTGATCTGCTCGTCGGCATCGAGCCGGACCGTGTCGGCGCCGCTTCCGTCGCCGATGCTCAGCCGGCCGACCACCGCGCTGTCGGCAATGGACTTGCCCAGCGCCAGGGTGCCGCCGTCCACGTAGGTCGTCCCGGTATAGGCGGTGGCCTTGTCGCCGGTCAGCCTCAGCGTGCCGTCGCCGGTCTTTCGCAGGCCGCCGTTGGCGATGACGCCGGAGACCTCGACCCTGGACAGGTCCATCGGCCCCTCGGCGATGTCGAAGGTCCGCGTCGCGCCGCCGAGGTCGAGGTTGGCGCTGATGGTGGCGGTGTTGTCCTCGGCCGGCTTGCTGACGGTGCCGTAGATGCCCAGGGTGCCCGAGCCAGTGACCTGCCCCCCGGCCATCACCAGGTTGTTGATGAAGTCGGTCTCGGGGCCCATGGCCAGCGTGCCGCCGAAGTTCACGGTGACGGTGCTGCTGCCGGCGCGGATCTGGTTGCCCCAGATCAGCTCCACGCTCCCGCCGGAATTGATGACCAGGTCGCCGCGGATGGCGGCGTTGGTGGTGCTCTTCATGAGCTTCAGGGCCCCCGTATCCACGGTCGTGGTCCCCTCGTAGGTGTTGGGGTCGCCTCCCACGTACCAAAGGTCGCCGCCGCCGGTCTTCGTCACGCCGCCGTTGGAGATCTCCGCGTAGATCAAGAGGTCGTGGGTCGGGACCGTGTCGATCGTCTGGGTCAGGCCGCGGCAGTCGAGCTTGCCCCACATGCAGGAGCTGCGCGCTCCGGAGGTAAGGATGGGCCCGGTGACCTTCAGCGTCCCCGCCCCGGTGGTGACGTCGCCTCCGGTCATCCACAACTCCCCGATCCAGTCGTCGTGGCCGTTCAGGTCCAGCGTGCCGCCCTGATTGACCTCCACGTAGTTGGAGGCCGAGGCGAAGATCTGGTCGTCCCGGTCCAGCCGGACCACCGCCGTCTCGCCGGCGGCGCCGATGAGCAGGTCGGTGTCGATGGCGCCGTTGGCGGCCGTCTTGTTCAGCGCCAGCGTCCCCTCCTGGACCCACACCTTGCCGGTGACCGTGTTGGCCGAGCTGCCGGAGAATGCCGCCGTGCCGGCGCCGGTCTTGTGGACCTCCCCGGCGCCGGTGATCGAGCCGTTGAGGGTGACGCCGTAGTCGCCCATCAGGGTGAGATCGTTGCCGGAGGTGCTGATGGTGCCCCCGAAGTACAGGCTGCCGTCCTCGGCCTCGAACTCCGTGTTGTTCGTCAGGTTGATGACGTTGCCGATCGACTGGGGGCTGCCGTCGTGGTTGCGGATGCCCGTGCCGTGGAGGGTCAGGGCGCTGCCGTCCAGCGCGAAGGTGCTCATGCCGGCATCGAAGTAGAGGTTCTGGATCGCCCACGGCGTGTCCACCCAGGGGGTGGGCCGGACGACCCCGCTCATGTGGATGTTGGCCGTGCCGTCGTTGGGGGGCTTGGCGTCGCCGACCCAGTTCCAGTCCCGGCCCCAGTTGTCGTCGATGCCGCTGCCGCCGTCCCAGGTGTAAATGCCCCCGCCGGCCGGGACGCACAGAAGGCCCGCCAGGGCCACGATGAGCGCTGCCACACGCCTGCCTGCCATAATCAACCCCTTCACCTCTCTTCTTGGAAGGCTCTATCTGTCCATGCCTACGGCACACACACGGGGCAGTCCGGTTTGCGTTCAGGCTGATGAAGGGGTCATCGGCCCGCCCGATCAGCACCCATTCGCGCACTTCGCAGCGAGTCGAAAACAGCCTCCGCGGGGAGAGAAGAAACTCATTCCCCGTAGCCTATGAGTATAGCCGCAACCCGCCCGCTGTCAAGGGGGAAACCGCCGGCCGGGGGCGCGGCGGGATCAGGCGAAATGGCGGGCCGGGGCGATCGTCGGCGCCTCCTCGCCGGCGGCGACCATCCGCTCGACGAGACGCTTCCGGAGCCGGTCGGCCACCTCGCGATATGCCCTGCGCCCGACGAGGTTGAGCTGCTCGTGGGGGTCGGCGGCCAGGTCGTAGAGGTAGCGCTCCACGTAGCGGTCGCTGGCGGGG